>JAVHQE010000058.1:0-3935 GCA_036170975.1 Minisyncoccota bacterium
CGAGGGAGTATTATGAGAGTCTAACGAGTGTCCTACTTGAGGGGTAGCTAAAGGAAAACCAATAAACGACAACTATACCACACCACTTGATTTATCTGAGTTTATTGTGTATAGTTGCCAACATGTCTCAAACATACCAGCCAAAGAAGAAAAAACGAGCTACCACACACGGATTTCTTGTTCGCTCAGAAACCAAGAGTGGTCGCAATGTTTTGAAAGCACGCCGTCAAAAAGGCCGCAAGCGTATAACAACGGTATAATCAGCTCGTATTTATGGGCTAATTAATGTTTTTAATTATAAAACATAAGCTAAAAACTAATTACCCGATGCTTTCTAAAAAGAACCGTATCTCAAAACATGGATTCCCCAAAGTTAACATTCGGGGATTTCGTGTTTTTTCCCATTCGTTTACTGCTGTTTTTTATAAAAACACAGAAGAAAAGAGGGTTGCTGTTGTTGTTTCAAAAAAAATGGCAAAAACAGCCGTGGTTAGGAATAGATTAAGAAGGAGGGCTTATGAGGGGATATCCCCTTCTCTCCAATCATCATTAACAACAATAGTTGTTGTTTTTCCTAAAAAAGAACTACAATCAACTAATTTTTTAGATTTAAAAACTGAATTTTATAATGCCTTTTGCCAGGCAAAATTATTATAATGCGTAAACTCGTTATTTACTTCATTATTATTTATCAAAAAGTCTTCTCTTTAGATACAGGTATTTTTTCCTTTAAAAAAGGAACTACCTGCGTATTCTTTCCTACGTGTTCAGAATATACAAAACAAGCAGTTGAAAAGTATGGTGTTTTTAAAGGGTTGTTTTTAGGATTTCGTAGAATTTTACGCTGTCACCCTTGGCAAAAGGAGCATCTTGACCCACTTATCTAAAAACACAAAGATACTACGGAGGTCGGACCTCCGTAGTATCTTTATATTTAGAAGAATCCTGGTAAAAAATGTCTATTCGCGGTAAACTAGCGAAATGGAAACAGGACTTTTTTCGACTATATTTTATCAGCCACTTTATAATGCATTAGTATTTTTAATATCAGTTATCCCTGGGGGGAATGTAGGCGTTGCTATTATTTTGCTTACTTTTATTGTGAGAGGAGCTCTCTTCCCCCTTTCTCATAAGTCAGTAGTATCACAAGCAAAGATGAGGTCATTGGCACCTCATCTTGAAAAAGTAAAAGAAAAACACAAAGACGACAAACAAGAACAGGCCCGCAAGGTAATGGAGCTCTATAAAGAGTACGGGGTAAACCCTTTTTCGGGTTGTCTCCTTGTTCTTGTTCAGTTTCCTATTATTCTCGCTCTCTACTTCGTATTTTTTAAAGGACTCCCCCATCTAAATGCTGATCACCTTTATTCATTTATTCACCTCCCCTCCTTCGCTCCCAGCATGATGTTTTTAGGGATTATTCTCTCAAGTAAGAGTATTATCCTTGCGGGGATTGCTGCGGTAACGCAGTATTTCCAAATTAAACTCTCTATACCTCCTGTTGCACCCCTCGCAGAAGGAGTTAAACCGACCTTTAAAGATGACTTTGCAAAGAGTTTTAATGTGCAGATGCGATATATGCTCCCCCTTATTGTATTCGGGGTCTCCTACTCGATTTCAGCGGCGATAGCGCTCTATTGGACAACAAGCAACCTCTTCTCTATTGGGCATGAGTTATTTGTGAAGCGAAAAGCAGAAGATATTTTGCATCCTCAAAAATAAAGGATCCTCGGGGCAAAAGCCCCGAGGTATTTATTGGGGCTCGCTTTGCTCGCGCATTACGCCCCAGAGGGGCGTGGTATTTACCTATATTCACTCCTCATTCAGCAGAATGACTCTTGGAGTATATTCAGCAGAATGACTTACGTGTCGTGCTCAAAAATGAGAAAGATTACTTTTCTTTTTGTCTTCGTCCAAGACGCGAATCTGGTGATTCGTCTACGTCGCTAATAATTAAATAGCCCTATAAACAAAAAGCCTGGACTTGTTCCAGGCTTTTTGTTTATAGGGCTATTTTAGTTTAACCATCCCTTCTGTAGACGGACTAAATGAAGTTGTGGTGCTTGACGTTGCTGGTTGAGCAGAAGGAGGGGTTTGGATATTTTCGTTCAGGCGGTATACCCAAGGGGTTCCGGTAATCTTGTTCATAAAGAGGAAGTAATCATCGTTTGAAGAAAGCACTGGGTTTGTAATATCAAGCATTGCTACCCCAAAAGTACTTGGAGACATTATTTTTTGGGTGTTTCCCGTAGTTGCGTCTATTTCCCAAAGGTCATCAGAGAAAGAAACAAGCCCTTGATACCATTGATCAGGATAGGTTGCTTGAGGAAGAGATTGTGGAACAGCACAGTATACACGTGTTATCTCTTTGTTTCCCCAGGCACATTTTTCGGGTAATGTTTGGAGCGAAAGAGGGGTCGTTGTTTTTGTCCCAACATTATAAAGAGAAAGTGTAGGTACACCATTTGCTATTCCTGCAAAAAGGACAGATTTTCCATCATGGCTCGTAAGGGTCGTAAGACCATTTATCCCACCAAGAATTTTTGTAACGGATTTTGTTTTGGTATCAAGGAAAAAGAGGTGTCCAGCGATGGTAGCTGAAGGTTTTGTCGTAAGGGTGATGAGTTTTTGGTTCGGGAACTGAGGAAGCCACTCATTAAAAGCAGAACTAAATATTGAAGTAGGTCCGATATTTTTAAACGTAGAGAGGGATCCAACGGTTGATCCTACGCTATTCTCTAAATAGAATAATTTATCAGTGTTATCCTCACTGGTTGCCATAAAAGGGATATAGTCAGGGAGAAAAACTTCTTCTGTTTTTATAAAATCAGAAGTTGCATCAGTTGAAGTACTTCGATTAAACGAGGTTGAAATTCCTCCGATATTAAGAACACTTGTTTTAATGACTGACCCACTGCTGTTGTCATCAATAAAACGAATAACGACGCTTTTACCACCATTTCCCCACAGTGCTTCAGAAATACGTGATCGAGTTTCGTTTACGATACGGGCTTCTACAAGCGTAGCAAGAGGGGTTTCATAAATATGCCCTAATCCACGTTCCACGTAGCGAGCACTCACTGCGTGGTCAAGACCCTTCCCTTCTTCTATAAAACCTGCTCCTGCAACGGGAACTTTGTGGAGTTCGTAGAGACGAGGCAACGTGGGGGTTGATCCAGGTATAAAAGTTGTTCCATCCGGCAAGGTATTGTTGTTTGGCGCCCCTGTAAAACCCGTCAAAGGAATACTTTCTCCTGGAAAACCTGAGCTGGGCAAAGGGGTAGGAGTTGTTTTTTTTGAGAAATAGAAGTACAGGCCAATACCAAGGAGGATGACGATGATACTAACGATGATGATTGTTTTTTTGCGGTCCATAGTTGTAGATTATTTAACATGAAATGATGAATGGTTGGTCATTGTAGAGTATGTTTTACAATTAGAAACTCCTGCGGCAATATATGGGCTACAGTTAGTACTTTCATAGAGCACATTTAATCCAGCTGTTCGAAATGCATCGTAGTATTTTTTAATTGTTGCGGGGTCGGTTGGACCACCACTATTATTCAAGTCAGCACACGTTCCATTTTGATGGCACGTACTTAGATGGTTTACTGTTGGTGGCCACGATTCTGTTATTCTCCACCCACTAACACCACTTATGCTTTGTATCCTCGAAAGAAGCCCTGAATCAAGAAAGCATGTGCCAATTCCGCACCCTTTATTTGGTACATTTGCGACTATTGAGCAATTACTGCAAGCCTGGCACGAGAGTCCTGTGGGACAGCAGGCACTACTTGAGTCGTTTGGTGTAGGGCAGGTTCCTGTTCGTGGCGCAAGGTTTTTCCCAGCTTGCCCTACTCCAGGTGTGACCATCTGCTCGGGCGCCACCCCCACCGGCGGTAACATAAAGTTAAACTGTACCAACTGAGGATTGA
>JAVHQE010000059.1:0-3882 GCA_036170975.1 Minisyncoccota bacterium
AATCCTAGCAAATATGCCTTAATACGCAACCCTCACACCCCCCCCAGGAAGGCCGGGCCTTCCTGGGGACTACGGAGTAACACTATTTTTTGCACGCGGGGTTCCCTGTATCAAGTTACCTGCGCTATCCTCTCCGTTTATTATTACCCCAGTATTCGTGCTCCAGTTGGACGACACACTACCGCTAACCGCCCCAGAAATGCGCTCCATCGTGCGCCGTGTAGACGAAGCAACCCCATTTGCCCCTGCCGTCCACCCGCTCACAATATCAGGGGTTTCGTCAATATTTGTAGTGCCCTGATACAGCTCAAGTTTTTCGCCCGTATTCGCGAGACCAGAACCAGATCCTGTACCACTAAATGGCACGATTAAGTCTGCGGGAATATTGCGTACTACCGTATCGTCTCCCCGTTCAATAAGGTAATACCCATTTGCAGAAATAGTCCCTGCGAGGGTGATGCTGGGGACTCCATCTATTGCGCGCAAGCTCCACCCCGCAAGATCAATAGGTGCGTTCGTCGTATTGAAGAGCTCTATCCATTCATCATTTGCGTTTGCCTCGGTTCCCATCCACGCGATTTCATTGATTACGACAGAGGGTGTACTCGTCGCAACGACAGGAGCAGGGGGTGCAGGTTCAAAATTAAAGTATTTCCAATCAGAGTATCCCGTTGTCATGTTCCAAGCGGTATTGGGACTCTGCGGGCCCCAAAAGTTGGAATCCCATGCCTGCACGCGATAGCGAACCCCCATAGGGATAGCACTGGTAAAATCAATAACTTGTGAAAATGGTATGTCTGCGCCAAGCACCCGCGGGATAGAAAAAAATGCACCACTACTACTGTTCCCGCTGGTACTCGTTGCCTCTGTCTCAAAACGAAGTGAATTAAAGCTCCCCTCGGGGTCAGAGTACGTACCAGAAAAAGTAATCTGCGTAGTTGTCGCCGTTGTCCCTATGGGGAAAAGCGGGGTAATGTCTTGTTTAACCACAAAGTCAGTACTCGTTGCAATTTCAAAGAATGCATCTTTCACCTGTTCATCAGGAGTAGAACTTGCATTCTCTCCATAAAGGAAGTGCCCAAAGGTTCCGACTGCCGTATCTTGGGGTGATCCGTATATTTGAAGTAAGGTACCAATTACTGGTTGTCCTGAGAAAACCATATCGTAGTCAACACCCCCGTCCAGAACAGCGAGGTTCCCAAAATTAGCCAAGTATGTACAGGTCTTTGTAGTATCATCAGCTCGCACCGTTACCCCCACCCATGCTTTGATCATCCACATCGCCGCGATATTATTTTGTGTTCCATTCCATACCCCACCATGCACGGGGAATGAAATATCTGCCAGTTTACAGTCATTTATTGATAAATTGTTGTCATCCGTAGGATTAAATCGTATCGCTATTTTCTTTATATCCCATACTGGTTCCGAAGCAGGGTGAATATGCGTTTGGATTGAATACATGCCCTCATGGCTTTGTGTATGAGCAGTATCGTCTGTTTGCTGATAAGGCAACGTTACTTTTTTAAGAACAACGGGCGTGCTCGTGGCAAGAGTGAACGACATAACTTTTGACCATGCGGTACTCGTCGTTGCAGTACTGTCTTCGAGGTGCACGCGGTATTGCCACAAACCTTCACTATCGAGTGTTATTTTTTCATCATATAAGAGATTCTCGCCTTTTGTAGCGGTGAGAGTGCGAATAATACTCGAAGTCGCCGTATCAAGCGACGTATTTTTTAGTTCAAAAACTATCTTGTCGAACGTGGTGGCATTGTTGTAGGTTCCCGAAAAATTGGCTTCGGCATTTGAGAGTTTTGTGTCTGCGGGCGCCAATGGTACAACCTTGCTTTCATACGCAGGGACTATTGGCGCAACTGGTTCTGGCGCTACAGGATGATCAATTACTTCGGCGGCAGCGACTTCTTTTATAATGGGTGCTCCTCCGCCAAAACCCGAGAAACCACCAGGCCCAAATATTGAAGGCTTGACCTCGACCGTTTCTTTTTCGGGGACAGATTTTGTAGGAGGATTGCTTTCTGGGGTAGCTGGTTTGATAGGTTCAGGGACAGGTTCTGGTGTGACCCCAACAGGAAGAACTGTATTTTCTCTAGGATTAGCAACAGCTGGAGTAATTTTCTTCTCAAGTACAGGACTGCCCGCAGGTGATGCTTGCACTTCTGGGGGCTGTGCTTGATCAGCAAGAATGACAGAGGCAGTATTATTTATCGCAAGGTTCCCCGTGTTTCCTTTCAACACCGTAGCAATATTTGATACCAATTGAGTGATTCCTTTTACGACAAAAACACCCCCATCATACGTAGCGAAGGCAAGTTGCTTATAGGTATTAGCGGACATGGCAAAAGTAGCATTTGTGGTGTTAATCGAGGTATCGAGGACCGCAAGGGTCAATCCTTCAGCTTTGTGGGTAAGGGTAATTTTTGGCGGTTCGATGCAAGGAGTATTTTCGGAACGAGCAGGATCTGAGGATAATTTATCGAGAGATGCCTGGATACCCTTTACTATTTGTGTGCCCCTGTATTTGAGATAGACTTCGGAAAAATTGTGGCCAGCAGAGAGACTTGTGTCCCCTGCGACCTCCGCAATATGGACGTTCGTAGGCATAATAGTGTGAAAAGGGGCAAGGTGTGCAACAAGACCCGCAATAACCCTGTCGGTGTCTGAGGTAATCCAATTTCCCCCGCCCGCAACACGGCTTGCAGGGTTTGCAACACTGTAAATACCAATAGAACGCTGAGGAACACTGCCATTTTCACCCGTGACAATATCGTAGAAACTATTGGCATAAAAATTGCCCTGGGAATGGGCAACAAGGAGAAGCTTTTGTGTTTTGACTTTTGCGCTGGCATCATTCAGCATCTCAATGAGATCGTAGTCTGCGACCGTCTCATTTTCAAACGCCTTCTGGTATACCGCCATAGCGAGATCGCCGAGGCCACCAAGGTGGGAGGGGTTGAGGAGGTAATGGTAGTCGATGGGTTGGGAGTTATAAGAGATACCAAAAATTTTTCTCAACGCAGACATATTTCCTTTTGCCCCTTGCTCATCAGTAAAAACACCGTTAATCGTCGCGACAGTATATCCAAACGAAGAACACTGGCTAGCGGCAAAAAGTAAAGAAGGGAACAAAAATAAAATACTGATTAAAAGATACTTTAGTGGTTTCATTTTTAGTTAGGTAAAGTAGTAAGATTTAAATCACAACCTTTATTAGAAGCACTATAACTACGCATATATCTATAAAAATTACGTACATAGTTTTTCCTCATTTCCGTATTAACCTGTATTTGCTTGATAAAATTCTCATATTTATCTGTCTCCTCAATAAACTTTTTCATATCTGAGCGAGAACTAAGACTCCAAAGACACACTTCTGCCCTACTCTCATTGTCCTCAATGCTAGCCGTCACCGTCTCTTTATTTAAAATTGGCAAGGTCATTTCCGTCTGCAACGCCAACGCATACTGCAAAAGCACCGCGCGGGTTTTTGCGGAGTTTGGATATTCTTTAAAAATAGCGAGTTCTACATCATCACGAATACCATTACCATTTGCATCAATACCTGCAACGGTTTTGTCGGCTTCGGCGCCAGGGTCAGGAGGCAAGTTTTTCCCCATGACGTCGTCAAGGGTAAGCTTTGTCGCGTGGATTTTTACCACTTGTTCAGCAGTCTTTTTGTTCTGGAGATAAAAAGGGAGGCGGAGGAGCATCGCAAGCATAAAGAGGAGAATACCCCACACAATGACTTTTTTAATAACGTTCCCCACTTTTTTTATTTCCATTTTTTAGATTTTTATATAAAAATTTTTAATTGCTTTTTTTATTGTATCACGCGGGGTGTGAGAATAATTATGAAACAAC
>JAVHQE010000060.1:0-3820 GCA_036170975.1 Minisyncoccota bacterium
AAAGCGAGCCCCAATAAAATACCTCGGGGCTTTGCCCCGAGGATCCTTTATTTTTTAAAATTTAAAATTGTTATTAGATTTATCACTCCTACTCCTGATAAAAGAGCTCCCTCTCTTTTACAAAAAACTTTTCAGCAAGATGATAAATTGTATACGTAATAAAAAACGCAGCAAGAACATCAATCGAGTAATGATAGTGCCCCAAAAGTGCAACGCTACCAAAAAAAAGAGATGCGCCGATAAAAAAGTATCTCAAATATAGCTCCTTCCAGAAGACAAGAGCCATGAGGAATGGGATCCCCGTATGTCCTGAGAAGAATAAGTCTCCTCCAAAGATAAACTTGCTGATAATCCTCCCAAGATCAAGTGGTGCTTCGTCGGGGAATGGCCCAATATGAGTGAGGGATATAAAGATTGAGCGCGTAAGAATAAAGAGCGCGAGTGTATACAAAAGAAAAGGGATACGACGAGGATGCACGACACACAACCACGCAATAAAGACGACTAATGCCACTGAACCATAGATAAACAAACCGTCGACATCGAGCGCAGTCGTATTGCTTAAAATAATGTCAGTTACTGCATTGCTCGCTTTTTCTGTTGCATACGTCCCCGCATAGTAGTTCAAAAAAATACTTGCCGTAAACACCACAAGGCCTACAACGGTAGAGAAAAGGAAGTGAGGGTTCCCCCAGCAGGTTTTATAGCGATCCTTTATGATAGTTATCATGTACTTTTAAATCTAGCATAAATCAACCAGAATGAAAATTGCTCATTCACTGTCGGGTTTTCAGAAACTGATTAATATGTTTTGATACTTCGTCGAAATAATTAATTACGATAATATGGTCAGCGTGCGGAAGTAATGTTAGTACTGATCCCTTAATTTTTTTATGCATAGAAATAGAGTTTGCAAAGGGGAAAATAGTATCTTTCTCTCCATGAACCAAGAGCACTGGCATATTTATCTGCGGTACAAAGTTCTCATAGTTGACCCGCAGTGCCTGTTCTGAGCAAAACAGATAGACCCGCAAACTTGTGTTCCGTACATCGGCAATTGTACGAAGTAGGTCCCAATCACTCGAGTTAGGGTAACGGGTATAGTCAACGTGCCCAGTAGGGCCTTTTGTGTAGGGGAAAAGGGGTAAGTACTGTGAAAGTCGGAGGAGATGATCCGTAAACTTTGCAACCGTTCGTGCGCGGGCATAATAAGATGGACTTAGAAATACAGCGCTACTTACCCTTTCCATGTGATGCGTAAGAAATTCTAGCGCGATTAATGAAGCGAGCGAATGACTTACCATGATAAACCTACGAATCTTAAGGTAGCCTAACAGCTCTACTAAATCTTCACTCATCTTTTTAATTTCGTAATCCTCATATCGTTTTGGTTTCAATGACTTACCGTGTCCGCGCAAATCAAAAGTTAAGATGTTATAGTCATCTCCAAATTTCTTCTCATAGGGGAACCAAGACGATGAGCTCCCTGAAAGTCCATGGACAAAAACAATGGTTTCTCGGTCAGGGCGAAAATCGTTGGTACGATAATAAATCCCCCTATCCTCAAAAAATCCTTCCTTCATAATTATTTATTAAGTAACGAATAATACAATTCCTCTAATTTAGACACACTGTAATTAATGTCATACGTTTTACTATCAGCAAGACTTTTTTCTCCCATCTTTTTTCGGAGATCTGCGTCAAGAACTAGACGCAATATTTTCTCCGCAAGGTCTCGGTGGTTTGCCGTCTCGAACAAAAGCCCGTTGTCGTTAACAAAAAAGCGTGACGCGTTCATGGGTGCATCTGGTATGATAATCGGTTTCCCGCATGCCATCGCCTCAAGCGTCGTCATCCCCTCAAGTTCCGCGAATGACGGAGAAACAAAAATATCCCCCGCATTGTATGCCAAAATTTTGTCTTCATCATTAAGGGTCAGGAATGTTACGTTATTTGATACCCCTAAGGTAACAGCGAGGTCTTCAAGCTTTTGACGTAAATAACCCATCCCCACGATCATAAAATGAGACTTCGGATACTTCTCAACAATACCCGGGATTGCTTTAATGAGAGTGTCGACAGATTTCTCTGGAAATAGCCGCCCTACATAAACAATGTTCACGGTATCTTTAGGAATGGTAAAACGCTTATAAAAATCCCCTACCTGCATTGGTTTATATCGCTCAATACTTACTCCATTACTAATAATCATGTGTGGCTTATTTTCTTCAGTAAGGTGGTGCAGGAGCGAATATCCGAGTTTTGATGGATACACAATTGACTCTGCTCTGCGATACAACCAGGCAAGGTACGAGTTCCACATACTACAGAGGGCGGGACGCACTAAGGTAGGAGCATCTATAAATAAATTCTCAGGCTGAGAGTGTGAATGGGCGACAACTTTTATTCCTAGAGCACGGGAGGCCCGTATCGCCACAATCGCTGTGCTCATTGGCAAAATAATATGCACTACGTCAATCTGCTCGTCTTTCAGAATTTTTTTTATTTCATTCGTAGTAGGAAACGCCGTGTGCCACCCCCCTGATTTTGGTATCGGAACACTACGAAAACGAAATACTTTCATTTCACGGAAATAATCATCTTGGGGATTTTCTTTAGATTTTGCTCCAATAAAAACAACCTTGTGTCCTTTTTTTTGCAAGAGTTCTCCAAACCGAACCGCTGACACAATTGCACCTGCCTTATACTCCCCAATTGGGTCACAAATCATTGCTATATTTAATTTTTTTTGAGTATTCATATTTTTACTTTTATATAGAGAACGGCGAAAACTTTTTTGATTTATACAAAATGAATAGCGCAATAGCAATAAGACCAACAATTGTCATTGTCATGGCATAGTAATCCATATACTTACTTATTTGTACATACAGGTGCCCAAACACCACGCCAAGAACGAGAAGTACTCCCGACTGTATTGCTGATACTGAAGAGCACAGCAAGATGTAACGGGGATAAGGAGTCTTCAATATTCCCGCCGTTAAAAGCCCTGCGGCACCAATGCCATGGAAAAACTTAGAGACAAATATTGCTCGATAATAATGTACATTAAAATACTCCTTCGTACTTTCAATTTTCTCTGGCGTTATTCGCAAGAAACCTTCAAACCTGCTTAATTTACTCCCTCCCCATCTTCCTATACCATACACGACTGTGTCCCCAACGACATCCCCGAGAACAACCACGAGGTACACAATAGATAGTTTCATAATCCCCAACGTCGTCAAAAAAGCCGCAACCACGGTAAGAATAGGGCCTTCTATAATAGATAAGGGGAAAAGAATGAAGTACTGGTACGTTGTTAAAAGATGAGGAATATCAGATAAATTCATAAAAAGTACCTTTACTATATCAACATTTTATCCAATGCAAAAGCCCCTTATAGATTTACCCCCTAGTAGCCTTTTTGAGATTGATAGTATAGGAAATCTCAAAAAGACGCACGAGGACATCGGTATTTTCAAGAACATCCGCGGGTATCTTCCAGTAGGAAAGCGCTACTGTTTTCCCATCTTTCCGCTCATACGAAAACGGGATACTCCCCATTGCTTCATACTCAATTTGATTTGATTCGTCCACTTTCAAAAATAGCTCATCTCCAACAATAAGCCCCGCCATTACCCCATCTTTATATAGACCGAAACCACTGAACATTCGTCGGAGATATACGCCTAGAATAGAGGCGAGCAAATCTTCCGCGATATACGTGGCAAATTCATTTTGAAACATGGGAGAAGTATACCAAAAATGTTCATACTTTTTTATAAAAAACACCCAAGAGCTTACGTCCTTGGGTAGA
>JAVHQE010000061.1:0-3747 GCA_036170975.1 Minisyncoccota bacterium
AAAAATGAGAAAGAGTACTTTCTCATTTTGCTCGCTCTACGTCGCTAATAAAAAAGAATAGACTTTATTCTTTTTTATTGTTACCATAAAATAATTATGGATACACAAAAAAGAATTATCGTTTGGTCTTCAGCAATACTTATCATTATCATCGCAGTGATTGGTGCGTACCAAGTTGCAAACGGCCCACGAACCGAACTCCCCCGAAAAGATGGCGCCTTAAGCCTCCCTCTTGATAAGACAGACTGGACAAAAGGCACCACCACTCCAAAAGTAGTATTCGTTGAATACAGTGACTTCCAGTGTCCTGCTTGTGGCGCATATTACCCACTCCTTGAAGATATGTTCGCGACCTACAAAGACCAGATATCCTTCACCTATCGCAACTTCCCCCTCCCCCAACATCAAAACGCCATTCCCGCAGCCTATGTGGCAGAAGCAGCAGGTAAACAAGGTAAGTTCTGGGAAATGGGTGATATGCTTTTCAAAAACCAAGAGGCTTGGTCAGAGAGTACCGACGCTCCAAAAATATTCGAAGGATATGCAGAAAAAATTGGCTTAAATATCGCACAATATAAAGTAGATGTGGCGAGTGATGCGGTAAAAGCAAAAGTTGACCGCGACCGAAAGAGCGGAGAGGCTTCGAGAATTGATCATACGCCAACATTCTTTATTAACGGCAAGATGACGCAAAACCCACAATCAAAAGAAGAGTTAATGAACCTTATTGAGCATGCCCTCAAAAATTCCTAATTGGATTCTCTGGACGATTATTGCCGTTGCTCTCATCGGGTTTACTGATGCAACCTTCTTGCTCATGAAGCGTATTTCAGGGACATCAATCCCCTGCTTTATAACGACAGGTTGTGATACGGTTTCAAAATCATCATATGCAGTTCTTTTTGGGGTTCCCCTCTCCGCATGGGGTATGATTTTTTATCTTAGTGTTGGATTTCTCTCTCTCCTCTACCTTGATACTAAAAATATTGTCGTAGCGAAGCTGATCCCTGTAGCAGGTACGCTCGGTTTTCTCTCCTCCCTCTACTTCATTTATATTCAAGCTTTTATCATTGGTGCTTTTTGTATCTACTGTCTTTTTTCCGCATTCACTTCAACCGTACTGTTTGGTTTGGGAATAGTGGTGTACAGGAAACTAAAAAACCATGTCGGTTAATATTACCTACTTAGAACTCCCATTCCTCTTTTACTAAAATTATTATGAGGTGGCAACTGGCTATGATTTCGCATTAAATCCCACCCAAAATCTGCGCCTGTTTCGTCACTTCTTGAACGACGCTCTTAATATCTGCTGAAGTATCCTCCGTCCTAAAACTTTCAGTTATATCCAAAGGGATTTTTTGCACTGAGTCCACCGCAGAGAGTGCGACTACCCAGCTCGTAATATCTTGTGTTGGGTACACCTCTTGCCACCATGATATCCATGAGCGCACGTCCGTTTCCTTTGCAATGCACGCAAGGTCAAAATAATCTTTGTACTCTTCCCTTCCGCACACCGCTCCAAGTTTCATAACCGTAATATCTTTTACTCCTGCAATTCTGAAACAATCCACAGTCTGCACAGGGTCGATAAGGGTGTCGAACCGTGAAATGAATGACACTTTTACCCCGTCAATCATGCACCAAAGTGTGTTCTTTTGCTCAAAAAGAACTTCTACTTTTGACGAGGCGAAGATTTCATTTATACGAGTTTTCAGCTCACGTGTATCTATTGGTTTTGGAATGAAGTAGTCGAGGTCTACACTTTTTCTATGACCCACACAAAGAGCAAGCGCAGTGCCTCCCGCAAGGTAATATTCAAAATCAAGATTTTTAAAGACAACACACGCAACGCTCTGCATCGTATCGGTAATTGTTTCAAAGTGGAGATTCATAATAAAAGAAAATTTTTGAGGTAGAGATACTTTCGTGCAGAGATACTTGTCGGCTTCATTTTTTCAAATATATTTTTCACGGTATCTTTGCCATACTCGCGTATCGACTTTATGATGAGGAAAATACCCCCGTAGGAAAGTACACGCTCTATGATGAAACTTGTAGGGAGGGTATCAATGCTCTCCTTATCAATGTCCCACAGGACAATTTTGAGTTCTTGATTGCTCATAACGTACTCTTATTATACCACATTCTCCGCCTATTTCCTCTATCTTCAAAACCTCCTCGTTGGTGAATTTCATGGTTGTTGATTGTTAATGATTATACTAAACTTTGAATTACGAAACTCCATTTTTGTCATTGCGAGGAGGTACTCCGACGTGGCAATCTATGGGTAATGGATTGCTTCGTGCCTCGCAATGACAAGCAAAAGTGTATTTTCGTAATTCAAAGTACTAAAAGAAAAAGTAGACACTTTTGGTGTCTACTTTTCGGGATACAGATCAATTGTACGGTCTCTTTTTGTGCCTGCTAGTTCTCAAATAATTTTGGTGGATCTGCTTCACGCATATTGATTGCAATAATAAGCATAAACACAAGGAGGGTGAAGTACGGAGGAAGAAAGAATATCCCCATGAGGTTGATCGCAGTCTTGAGTGCTAGCGCGGGGATAATTGCATACAGACTTATTTTATATGCCTCGCCGTAGGAAAGCGGGCTCTTTTTTACCCATGCAATAAAGAAAGGTATGAGGGCAAACAGAAGAAGTGGGATCAAGTAGATGAGGTACCCAAGAGCAAGAATAATGAAGGTTGCGACAATCCCTCCCACAACCATCACCCAAAGAGAATTCTGAATTTTTTCAACAAAGGTAAGGAGCACTTCTTGACTAATCGTCATCGTAGGAGCACCGCGTAAATCTTGAATAGTAATCTGTCCAACGTCACTCTGCGTCACAAGCTCTGTCTTGGTAAGAAGTGCGTAAGCCTTGTAACCGACGAAGGTACTCTTTTCAAAATCATGTGTCGTATCAATAACCAACATGTTCTGTAAGGCATCAGGAAGTGGAGCAACTCCCGTTAGCTGTTTTACGGGAACGATATATGGCATGGGGACATTTGCAGATGCCTCTCCTTTTTCAATATGTACCACCAATTCTTTAGGGTAATAATTTCGCACTAATTCTGGTGCACGATTTTTAATAAAATCAATACCACGGGGAATTAAAAACACCCCTAGGACGATGGTCATCGCTAGTGTAAGAACAAACGTAACCTTTGAATAAAAACGAAAAATCTCCCAAAAAGGTGTATCCTTCGCGGTATGATAAAATGCTGGATTGTAAATACTTTTCTTAAATGTTTCAAAAATAGTTTTCATATTGTGTAGTATAACAGTCTTAAAATGGAGCGCAACCTGCATTCTCCTTAATATCCTTTCCGTTGGGCGTTACTTGGGCGTCGGGTTTCCAAGTAGAGATTGCCACGGAGTACCTCGCAAAGACGATGCGGGAAGCAAAGACGAGACATATATGTTTTGTACGTCATTGCGAGGGACGAAGCAATCCATTTCCTTTTGTCATTGCGAGTACTCAAAGCAATCCATTTCCTTTTGTCATTGCGAGTGTTTACGTCCAAGACGTGATTTTACTAAATCAGAAGCAATCCAGGGCTCAATACTGGATTGCTTCAAATGATTACATTCTCGCAAAGACGAGGCGGGAAGCAAAGACGAGGCGGGAAGCAAAGACGAGACATATATGTTTTGTACGTCATTGCGAGGGACGAAGCAATCCATTTCCTTTTGTCATTGCGAGTACTCAAAGCAATCCATTTCCTTTTGTCATTGCGAGTG
>JAVHQE010000062.1:0-3721 GCA_036170975.1 Minisyncoccota bacterium
GATGGTTTCTTCAAAACAGACTCAAATCGTATTTAACCGGGTGATGATTTTAATAATCGTTACCCTCATTTAAAATCAATCATGCAATTTATTGAATACATCAAAGAATCAAAAGGTGAACTTGCACATGTCTCGTGGCCAACCCGCAACCAGGCTATTGCTTTTACGGTACTCGTTATCGTTCTCTCGGTGGCGACTTCATTGTACCTCGGTGCTTTTGACACGTTGTTTACGACACTTATTAAAAACTTCTTCGTTCGCTAATTAAACAAGATAACGAGCACCGCGACATTAGATTGTTTACCCCGTTAAATGATTTCAAATTAACATTTTAATTACCTTATACTTATGATAAAATTATTAAATAATAAATTTTCAGGTGATGTAGTGGAGAATTTGAAATCGCATTTAACTGGGTGTAAGATTTTCTAATTCGCTTTACTCATAGGAAAAACTAACATGGCAAAACAAGAAACAACAGGAGAGCGCAATTGGTATGCAATTCATACGTATGTAGGATACGAGAATGCAGTACTTCGCAATTTGAAACAGCGTATCGAGTCTCTCGGTATGGAGGACAAGATTTTTAATGTGCTCATTCCTTTGGAGAAGAAAATTAAAGTAAAAGGAGGAAAGCGTGTCGAATTAGAAGAAAAGATTTACCCTGGGTATATTCTCGTGGACATGATTGTGACGGATGATTCGTGGTATGTAGTACGCAATACTCCTCGCGTGACGGGATTTGTGGGAGCAGGGGTTACCCCTGTGCCTCTTGCAAAAGAAGAAGCGGACGCACTCTTTAGTCGTATGGCAGACAGTACTCCAAAGCACAATATTGATCTTGTAGTAGGGGATCAGGTTTCTATTGTGGACGGACCCTTCAAGGATCTTGAGGGGAAAGTTTCTGAAGTAGACAATGAGCGTGGTCGTGCAAAGGTACTCGTTTCGATGTTTGGTCGCGAGACCCCTGTGGAGCTTGATTTCCTTCAAATCAAGAAGATTTAAACAAAATAACGAGCACCGCGACATTAGATTGTTTACCCCGTTAAATGATTTCAAATTGGCTTAGCATTTTACCAAGTTGATATTTTGTGTCTTGTAAAATGAGACGCCTGATAGATTTTATAAAAATTTGAAATCACGATTTGATGAATCTCCAAATCGTATTTAACTGGGTGATATTTTAAGGTCGTTTTGCTTAATTAGTCGTTGGTGCTTGCAAATAATAGTAAATTATAGTAGATTACCGTAAAGCAAGAAGGGTGGGGAAATCCGCTCAACTCGTTAAAATCAATCATGGCAAAGAAAATTACAAAAAAGGTAAAGGTTGTTATTCCCGCAGGTAAGGCAACACCAGCGCCTCCTTTGGGGCCTGCGCTTGGACAAGCAGGGGTTAACATTGGTGAATTTGTTACAAAATTTAACGATGCAACAAAGGACAAAATGGGGGATATGGTACCAGTAGTTATTACTGTCTACGAGGATCGTACCTTCTCGTTCGTTATGAAGACACCTCCTGCTTCAGGCTTGGTTCTCAAAGCTGCAGGAGTAACGAGTGGTTCAAAAAAACCAGGAACAAGTGTGGTGGCCTCCATCACCAAAGCACAGCTTCGCGAAATCGCAGAAAAGAAGATGCCTGACCTTTCCGCCAACGATGTGGAAGCAGCAATGAAAATCATTGCCGGCACCGCACGGAGCGCAGGGATTGAGGTGAAGTAGTCTCGAAAAAACAAAAAGAAAATTCCGCTTCGAAACGAGATTCTAAACAGGTTCTTAGAAAAAGGGCGACAACCTTGCGGTTGTCGCCCTTTTGAGCCTTTGTTGCAGTCTACACTGCCACCGGCGCTTTGATTGATGGGTGTGGATCGTAACCAACGAGCTCGAAATCTTGATATTTGAAATCGAGGATGTTTTTCACGTCGGGGTTGATGTGCATAGTTGGTAGTGATCGTGGCTCGCGAGAGAGTTGTAGCACAACTTGTTGCATGTGGTTTGAGTAAAGGTGAGCATCGCCAAAGGTATGCACGAAGTCGCCCAGCTTTAATTCGCAAATCTGCGCCATCATCATGGTCAACAGTGCATAGCTGGCGATGTTGAATGGTACTCCAAGGAAGACGTCAGCACTGCGCTGGTACAGCTGGCACGAAAGTTTTCCATTGACGACATAAAACTGAGAGAAGCAATGGCAGGGTTCCAGTGCCATTTTGTCCAGTTCGCCGACGTTCCAGGCCGAGAAGATGATGCGACGCGAATTGGGGTTGTGTTTGAGTTGATCGACCGCAATCTCGATCTGATCTATTGCACGACCATCAACGGTCTCCCATGACCGCCACTGTTTGCCATACACCGGACCGAGATCGCCATTTTTGTCTGCCCATTCGTCCCAGATTTTGACGCCATTGTCATTGAGATATTTGATATTGGTGTCGCCTCGCAGAAACCATAAGAGCTCATGAATGATGGACTTCATATGGCACTTCTTGGTGGTCACAAGGGGGAAACCATCAGCCAGGTTAAACCGCATTTGGTAGCCGAAAACTGAAGTAGTTCCGGTTCCTGTGCGGTCGCCTTTTTGGTTTCCTGTCGTTACAATGTGATTCAATAAATCAAGGTACTGTTTCATTTTCAACCTCCGTTGGTTATTAAAAATATATTGCTTTTGTTACCCTACCTTTATTTTAGTCGTGAGTCAATGGTAACCCCTCACCCCTATGAGCCTGTCTTTGCGAACGAAGTGAAGCAATCCAGGAGTTAATCACTAAACCCTGGATTGCTTCGTCAGATTACTTCCTCGCAAAGACTAGGTTTATAGAGGATTTTTGTATAGGTGTGAGGGGTTACAGTCAATGCTCTGGACTTTTGGTAATTCTCGTGATATATTCCACTTGGTTAATTCTTTTACAGGGGGTGATATTATGACACAAAAAGTTCTTGAACTAGATTCCCTGTGGTCTCTGCCACAGGGCTCCCTGTAGGAAAGTTTGAAAACCCTCGGTTTTCAAGATAATCTTGTGCGGAGCCCTTACGATACCCCGCCGATATGGAGCGGTAGCGGAATGAGGGGACAGCTCTGCTGCGGGGAGGTTCATTGGGTTTCGAATACTGATAAAAATGTTCTCAAGCGTATGTTCAAAAAAAAGCTTGATCCGAATTATGTGCGACCGAGTCATTTGGATATTTTTGCACAACAAGTGATTGTTGTATCACAGCGCCCCACCTGTCTTTTTTACGAAGTTGGAGCGCTCATCTTCTGTAATGGTTCACATTTTCTTTCTTCTGGTTACAATGGTCCCGTAATCGGTGATGTTGATCCACGAGAAGCAGGCTGTGCGCGTGTGGTAAACGGAAAGATACAGGAAGGAAAAGGAATGTGTCGTGGTTCTCACGCGGAATTGAATGCGATAAATAATCTTACCGTGAGCACCATCGGACTTAATGACCTCAGTATGATGGTCACACTGCATCCTTGCTATAGTTGTGCCAAGCAGATAAAAAATAAAGGCATCAAAAAAGTTTACTACATTTGGGAATACGGCAGAGAAGATTTTGTAACTGATTATCTCCGTGATAAAGGAGTAGAAGTTATAAAGTACACCTCACCACTTCTTGAGAGATGGATTGAGCTCAATGGGTACGATCCGATTGGTGCAACAAACACTCAGGGGTAAGATTGTGCAGGTGTACTCAATCGTGCTGACCAGATGCCCAACCCCCTTCGATG
>JAVHQE010000063.1:0-3688 GCA_036170975.1 Minisyncoccota bacterium
ACGTCCGATTTTTTGGCACAAAATTAAAGGCGAGACGCGAAGGCGTTTCGTCTTTAATTTTGTAGCAGGGGAGAGTCTCAAAACCCTGCACACAAAAGAAAAAGGGCGGTCGCTTTGCGACCGCCCTTGAAGCAACCAATTAGTTAATGGTCATGGTTCACTTGCCTCCATGGTGATGATGCCCATTGTGACTGTGTTCGTGATGATGGTCGTGTTCATGTGAATGAAGCTCAAAACCAAACATCTTTGCGCCCGTGAAGATCATAATCAAACAACCAATCCCCAACGACAAGACCCCGTCAATCCAGTAATGTTTTCCGGAGATGAGCATGACGAGTCCGCCAATAATCACGACGACACTCGTGGCGATGTCTGACAGTAAATGCAGGTCTTGCCAGAAGTGCGTAATATTGCGGTGTTCGTGCAAAGCCCCTTGGTGGAGTTTGCGTTGCCACAAGTTCACCCCGAGTCCAATCGTGGCGACGACGACCATGTACCATTCCACCTGATGGGGGGTGATAATACGCTCGTATCCTTCATACGCAATCATGCATGCGATAAAGAAGAGGAGCCCAGCACTTACTTTGGCGCCGACAGACCGCACCCTTTTCTCGCCAGCACCTTTACGCACGAGGCGGGAGACGAGAACGGAAATCATATTCTCTGTGCCGTCCATAAGGACATGAAGGCCATCGGACATGAGTGCCATACTTCCTGAAAGCCACCCTCCTAATTCTTCAAACAGGAAAAGCCAGAAGGAAATCTTTGCGAGTTTTAAATAATGCTGTTGCTCGTAGTCGCATGAGCAGTCTTCTGAATTCCCTGAGTTATTCGCCGGACAACTATCTAAATGGAACATTGTTGTTTGTGCCATCGCACACCTTCCTTTCTTGAAATTTTTTATGAATGTTCAATCTAACTCTTTTAACTATATCAACAATTCCGTCTGTTGTCAATTTTTAAAAAGTTTGATAAGATGCACAAATGCTCTATACAAGAAAAGGGGACGATGGCACCACAAGCGCATTTCATTGCAATCAGCGGTTTTCTAAAAGCTCATCTATTGCAGAGGCGCTCGGCACTCTTGATGAAGTCAATTCTTTTCTTGGCGTGGTAAAAGTAAATTCACATGCACGTGAAATTGCAAAAATTATTGATGACATACAGCAGAACTTGTTCACGGTACAAGCAGAAGTCGCGGGCGCAGACAAACACATTGAGCACGAGAAGATTATCGAGATAGAAACGATAATCAATACTATTGAAAAAGAACTGCCTCCTATTAAAAGTTTTTTTGTATCTGGTGGAACTGAGCTCGGGGCACTTCTCGACTTCGCGCGCACACTTTCACGGCGGGCAGAACGCAGAGTTGTGGAAGCTACTGAAGAAGGACTTGTTGAGACGGGGAAAGATACTCTCGCGTACCTCAACCGCCTTTCGAGCCTCCTCTATGCCCTCGCTCGACAAGTGAACCATAAATCTGGTATAACAGAGGAGCCACCAACGTATAAGTAGGGTTTGGTGGGTTTGTTAAAGTATGGTGCCTATAGTGTAATGGTTAGCACAAGGGTTTGTGGAACCCTTAGTTCCGGTTCAAATCCGGGTAGGCACCCCTGAGTCAGCGGTTGGTTTTAAGACCGACACGCTTACATTTTAGAGAATTTTGGTTCTAGATAAGTAGCATGCTTTTATATAAACAGGATGTTGTTTGGTGTTTTATATCGTTGTGGTTGCTTTGACAAAGATAGAAAATACAGTACTCTTGATTTAGATGAGGTAAAAGAACTTTGAAACTTCTAATTGGAGGCTGAAATGAATAAAACGATCTTAAGGGGTACCCCTGAAGCCGTGATTAAGTTTATGGCTAAAAAAGGGTGGGCGTCTTACACTTGTGAATCATGCGGAAAAACTTTTTTTCTTAAATCATCAATTCCTTCGAGTAAGTCGACTTGCACGCGAGGTAAATGTTTTTCAGAGAGTAGTTCCTTTAGGGAACTTCCAAAGAGAAAGAAGCTTGTCTCACCAATTGATGCAGTTTCAATAATAGAGAAACATTTTACTTCGCTTGGTTTTAGTTCGGTTCCATCAAAGAACATCTCAAATTCTGATGGACACACTGATCTTATTGTTGCTGGTGTTCAAATATTTGACGATATTATCCACCAAAACAAGGAAGCTCGCGAAGAAAAGATGTTTGTTGCGCAACCATCAGTCCGTATGCAGTTTCAGACACAGGTGCAATCTCAAGAAGGGGTATCAACATCCTTTGTGAATGTGTGTACTGAAAAGATGGGCTCAGGGTTTGATGTTCATCTCGAGGCTGTTGATCATTGGTGTGGAGTCCTCTCTAAGCTTGGTTTGCATATGAATGACCTAGTAATCATCATGCGCACTTCGGAAAAAGATTGGGGAACAGGACCATTTATTGCTCTGGAGCTCTTCTTTGTATATGGAGGGCTCGAATTAGGAGATGCAGTATATCTCCTAATCCCGCAGCCTTCTCGGGAGGCACTACCGATTAGCGATATCGGTTTTGGGCTAGAAAGAATCGTATGGGCGATGAACAAGACTAAGTCGTACTTTGACGTAATTACGCCGTTGACCTTTGATGGAACCAGAGAGATGTTTGATTCATGCAGAACGCTAGCCCTGCTAGCATTGTCTGGAGTAAAGGCAAGAAATAAAGGCCCAGGTCTTCAGTTCAGGAGGTTCGCAAAAATTCTAAGCGAAAAATACTACGGGGAAGATATCTTTCAAATCATTCTGCACTACTTTGATTACTGGGAGCAATTCACAAAGCTTTCTGTAGGCAAGGCTGAAGCACTCCAAACAGTGCGGTTGGAAGTTGAAAGGTTCGTCAATCTGAAAATAGGGGAGATGATAAAGCTCCCTCCTCCTCGCGAGGAGACAACAGAGGCATATTTTAACCGCTTGGTGTATACTCATGGTGTAGACATTGATGAGCTACGCAAGGCGATAAAAATATGCAAAATATAAATAAGGATAACAAAATATATTTGTCGGGAGGTGGTAATGAACATCAGTCATCCACCCTCGACAAATTTTTTTTTGACTCAATCCCACAAGGAGGTAGTTTTTTGTATATTCCCATAGCGCTTCGTGGACATAAGTTGTTCCCAACTGCTAACTTGTGGATGAATGGGATTTTAGAGATGCACAAAAGGACGGACATTGAATTTGAAACACTGGATAATCCTTTAAGTAAAAATATTAATGATCTAGAAAAATTTGATGCTATATACATAGGTGGAGGGAATACATGGAGTCTTATGAAGGAGTTTAGGGAATCTGGTTTTTCAGAGCTACTAGTTCAGTATTGTAACTCAGGGCGCCCTGTATACGGAGGTAGTGCTGGTGCAATTATTTTGGGCGCAAAAATAAATACCCACGATGATAAGAATGAAGTAGGCTGGTTAGATAATGATGGTTTAAATTTATTAAAAAAATATTCAATTGCTTGCCACTTTAAGGATGAAGATGGGGAGAGGTTTAAAAATTGGGCAACAGACAACAATCTACCAATAATTTGTCTTTTTGAGGAAACTGGATTAATTATCAATAATGCGGAGATAGAATGTGTCGGGACGAAACCTTTTATTCTTTATACTCCTCAGGGAGAGAAGTTTGTGAAGGCGCCAGGAGGAACACTCTCTTTGTTATAAAGGAT
>JAVHQE010000064.1:0-52641 GCA_036170975.1 Minisyncoccota bacterium
CCTAGTAAATTGAGGCAGTTCGGGTTTAAAAATATCGCTTGTGTTTTTTGAGAGTGGGTTGGTGTGGGGGCAAGGATGCTTAAAAACTTTGTATCTTGATTTTCTTTTGAGACTCAGGCTCTTTTTTGAGCCAGACGTGCAAGAGAGGTGTTTTTGGTAGAACCGCCTCTCTTGCACACACCCTTTGCTCGCGGTATGATAGAGAGTATGAATGCATTCCAATCCCTTGATTTTTTGGGACTCTATAATCAAGTCAGTGTAATCCTCGTTTCTTTTTTTGCGCTGTTCCCCTATTGGGCACCAATTATTTTAGGGACACTCTTTTGGCACCATTGGGTACACTATGCTCAAACGCTCTACATTTCTCATATCAATTGGGTGATACTTGAAATTAAAATTCCAAAAGAAACAAATAAGTCACCTCTTGCTATGGAGATAGTGCTCAGTGCTTTCCAGCAGGGAGGAAAAATAAATTGGTACGATAAATACTGGAAAGGGAAAGTTCGTGATTGGTTTTCTCTGGAGATGGTATCCATTGAAGGGCAAATTCGTTTTTTTATTCGAACCCCTGCTATCTATAAAAATGTTATTGAAGCACAATTGTATGCGCAATACCCTGATGTTGAGATTTATGAAGTTCCTGATTACTCTCGTTATGTTGACTATCAAGGAAAAGAAGGAGAATGGGAGATGATCGGCGCAGAGTACAAACTTTCAAAGGCAGATCCGTACCCAATAAAAACATATGTTGACTACGGCCTCGACAAAGACCCAAAGGAAGAGTTTAAAATTGACCCCTTAACCTCGGTCATTGAGTACCTCGGTTCAGCAGGGAAAGGCGAGCAAATTTGGATTCAAATTATCGTGCAGGCAGCGGAGACCCGTTATACAAAGAAGAGTGGAGAAAAGGGTGACTGGAAAGACGAAGGGAAGGAAATCATTGATGAGCTTACCAAACGTAACGAAAAAACTCCCGAGGGTATGCCGTCTTTTAAAATGATGATGACAACAAAGGGAGAAAGTGAGATTGTTGCTGCTATTGAGCGCAGTATGGGGAAGCTTGGATTTGATGTGGGTATTCGTACCCTTTATCTTTCAAAAAGAGATAAATTTAACCCAAGTAACATCAAGGCGCTCGGGGGACTTTTTCGGGCCTTTAGTTCGAACAATCTTAACGGATTTAGGTATGCAGATCAGGCTATTGGGTGGGACTTTCCGTGGCAAGATTACGAAAAAATACGCATTACTAAAAAACGCAAAGAATTCTTTGAAGCATACAAGTATCGTGCTTGGTTTCATGACCCTCGCAAAATCACCCCGTTTGTCTTGACTACCGAGGAGTTAGCGACAATCTTTCATTTCCCTGGAGGAGTTGCGCAGACGCCAACGTTCGGTCGTATCTCTTCGCGCAAGTCAGAAGCCCCCATCAATTTGCCTATCTAGAGCTTTTTTGCAGAGCGCAGGATGTGCTATTGACTGGTTTGGTACTATTTACCATAAAGAAATAATAAACTCATTAATTTGAGATTACATGAAATGAATGAAATAGAACAAGGGGAGACAAAAAAAGAAGACGAATTCTTGTCAGAAGAAATAAAAAGAAAAACAACAGGAGAGGAGCTCTCTCTCTTTATTGAGTCTATTCGTTTTGGGAAACAACGATCGAAAGTGCTCTTTTTCTCGGTACTCATTGTCGTCTCTTTTTCCGCGCTTGTCTCGTTTTTTCTTATGCCACCACTTGATTTTCCTCTTGATAAAACAATTGTAATTAAAAACGGTTTTTCTCTGGGACAGGTCTCGTTTCTTTTGGAAGAGCAACACCTTATCCGCTCGCGCCTTGTTTTTGAGTTTTGTGCTATGACGGTAGGAAAAGACAAGGAGATACGCGCGGGTACGTACTTACTAAAAACGCCTGTTGGCGCCTGCTCGCTTGCGTTGCGTGTTACCTCAGGTAATTTTGGTGTACCGGTTGTTAAGATAACTATTCCCGAAGGATTATCCAACCAGAAGATAGCAGGTATCCTCTCCGCAAAATTCCCACAATTCGACGCTACTTTTTTCATGAATGATACGCAGTCTCAAGAGGGGTATTTGTTCCCCGATACGTACTTTTTCTCAAGAGAAGCAACCGCACAAGAGGTTGAAGCAATAATGCATGCCAATTTTGACAAAAAAATCGCGACAATAAAACCCCTTCTTGATGCGTCGAATCACTCACTCAAGGATATTATTATCATGGCGTCAATTCTTGAAAAAGAGGCAGCAACTGACACTGACCGAGAGATTATCTCGGGGATATTATGGAAACGTATTAAGATAGGCATGCCTCTTCAGATTGATGCATCTTTTCTCTACCTTCTCGGGAAGAAATCAAGTGAACTTACACAGGCAGATTTACAAATGGACTCGGTATACAATACCTATCGCAATCGCGGACTTCCAGCAGGGCCTATTGGCAATCCAGGATTGTCAGCAATTCGTTCGGCAATAAACCCACAGAAAACGGAGTACCTGTACTATCTTTCAGGTGCTGATGGGGTGATGCATTATGCGAAAAATTTTGAAGAGCATAAGGCGAACAAAATAAAATATTTGAGATAATTTTTGACAGAATGATATCGTTTTGATATGGTTTGCAGAGGAAACAAGTAAAGAAACTCCCTATTTACAAAGAAAGGAAAAATCAAATGAACACTGGAATAGTCGTAGTATGGTTACTGCTCTATGCACTGTATTTAATGGTAGTTATTTTTTTGGCAGGAGTTTTCTTGAAGAATTATTTCTTCCCTCGCAGAAAAATCGTATGGTCGTCATTATCGTTTGGCCCCGTAAATTTGTGGACGATGACACCGGCGCTTGAATCCCGTGCTTCGCGAAGAGAACAGTGGGATCTGGTATGGAAAGAGTATCCTCTGCAAGAGGCCAGTGTTTGTTATGAGGGCAGGGGCGATAGTCTCCTTTTCCGAAGGATGGAGGATCTTGTTGCTCAACGATAAAGGACCCTGCGGGGTTCTTTTTTATAAATAATAATGCAAAAACAAATTAAAAAATCAAAAGGAAAAGTTTTTGTGGGTATGTCAGGAGGGGTAGATAGCTCAGTATCTGTAGCGCTTCTTCAGGCGGAGGGCTATGACGTCGTCGGCGTTTTTATGAAGGTATGGCAACCGGATTTTTTGCCTTGCACTTGGCGCGAGGAACGTCTTGACGCGATGCGAGTGGCAGCGCATTTGGGTATCCCGCTCCTTACGTGGGATTTTGAGAAGGAATACAAAGAAGGGGTGGCAGATTATATGATTCGTGAATATCGCAGAGGACGCACTCCAAACCCTGATGTGATGTGTAACCGCGAAGTAAAGTTTGGCGCCTTTTTCCGCCGTGCGATCCAAGAGGGTGCAGACTTTGTGGCGACGGGGCACTACGCGCAAATAAAATATGATAAAAAAAACAACGTATATAAAATGCTTAAGGGGGTAGATGATACCAAAGATCAGGCATATTTTTTGTGGACCCTTAAACAAGAGCAACTTTCAAAAACATTGTTCCCGATTGGAAAATATAAAAAAACACAGGTTCGCATTTTGGCAAAAAAGTTCAACCTCCCTGTTGCAGAGAAGAAAGACAGTCAAGGCCTTTGTTTTATGGGCAAGCTCGATATGAAGGAATTTCTCGCACATTTTATAAAAGAAAAAGAGGGGTGTATTTTGAACGAAGAAGGAGAGGTTATTGGAACGCATCGAGGAGCATTTTTCTATACGCTCGGTGAACGACATGGATTTACTATTTTACAAAAAAAAGCAGAAGACACTCCTTACTATGTTGTTGCAAAAGACCTCAAGGAGAATACGCTTACGGTGGCGCATCAAGAAAAAAGAGTCTCGATTTCTGCCACACAAGAGATTCAAGTTTCAGAGGTTAGTTTTTGTGAAGGAATAGTTCCGGATATCAATCGTTCATATTCTGCACAGGTACGTTATCATGGAGAATTATATAGGTGCAATCTTAGTATAGAAAAAAATGGTCATTGTTCAGTTCATTTTAAAAAAACAGTAATAGTTGACAAGGGGCAGTCTCTTGTAATCTATCATGATGATGAATGTGTCGGGGGAGGGATTATTAGTTGACATATATAGGTGTATGTGTCTATACTGTAGGTAGAAATACGCAGTAGTTATTTTAAGATTAGTGTATGCGAATTTTCGCACGCTTACTCCTCAGAGTTTTTAATGAGGAAGGGAGAAAATGATGGGAGAAATTAGCTATATAATGGTCGGTGCTTCATTTGAGGAACGTTGTGCAAAAGCTAAAGACATTCTTTCTTTGTGCTTAAGAGAATCAGAGAAAATTGCAGAAAGAGAGCTTGATTTACTCCAGAATAACTATAAGAAAATCAGCAATGACAACTCTGTTCTCTCGAAAATTTAGGAGATATTCACAAAGAAAGTAGCCAGGTAGTTGTGAATAATTCTCAGGAAACAATGAGGATACTATGGTTATTTTCACAAGATGTATGCCTCATGATTTGCGGAGCAGATGCAACTGCTTTTGCAATGAAAGCCATTGAGCACGAGCGTAGAACTCGCTAGATATATTCCAACTCCGCACTTTTGAAAGAGTGTGGAGTTTTTCTATTTCAACTTTATCGAGAATATGCGATAATCAACCTAACATGAGTTACGGAGAAAAGCATAACGATACCATCTGGGTCATAAAGACTTCAGGAGAACGCCAGCCGTTTTCTCTTACTAAACTTCGGCGGTCTCTGGTGCGTTCTGGGGCAGACAGCGAAATGGTTGAGCGAATTGTCGATCATATCACCACGGAGCTTCATAATGGTATGCGCACTTCAGCGATATACAAGCATGCCTACTCGATTCTCAAAAGAAATAAATATCCTGTTGCAATTCGCTATTCTCTCCGTAAAGCAGTCATGGAGCTTGGGCCGAGTGGTTTTCCTTTTGAAAAATTTGTTGCGGAGATATTACGAGGAAAAGGGTATATGGCACGAACAGGGGTTATCCTCCCTGGGTTTTGTGTATCTCACGAGGTTGATGTCCTTATGGAAAAAGACAATAAGCATATTTTTGTGGAGTGCAAGTTTCATAACCAGCAGGGTATTAAGACTGATGTGAAGGTTGCTCTCTATGTACACGCGCGGTTTCTTGATTTACAAAAAGGCCATGACCTAAAGGAAGCAGGGAGCGTTCCTCGTGTGCATGAGGGGTGGGTGGTGACCAATACAAAACTTACGGGTGACGCAATACAGTATGCGAACTGTGCAGGGCTCACGATCATTGGTTGGGATTATCCAGAACAAGGCAACCTTCAAGATCTTATCCTTGAGACGGGCGTACACCCTCTTACTTTTCTATCAACATTAAGTACTCACGAAAAAATAGCACTTCTTGAAAAAGGAATTGTTCTCTGTAATGATCTTAAAAAAGACAGCACGCACTTAAAAGCAATCGGCATCTCAGATGACCAGATAAAGAAAGTGGTAAATGAGATCGATCGTGTATGCCAAGAATTTTAATTTATTGCAGTTATTTGTTATAATAAAATCACGATGATTACTGATATTATTACGGTGGATACGTGGGTGCTGATTTTAAAGCTTGGAGCAGCGCTTTTTTTAGGAATGTCGCTCGGGATTGAGCGTGCCCTTGCAGGGAAAACCGCGGGGATGCGTACGTATGGACTTGTTACGCTTGGCTCAACCCTCTTTGTTATTATAGGAATTCTTGCATCGGGAGGGTATCACAATAACCTTACTATTTTTACAGATTCTTCTGCTCGTATAACAGCGGCAATCATTCAAGGAATAGGTTTCATTGGCGCAGGGCTCATTATTTTCAAGGGTTCAAAAGTGAGTGGAGTTACTACAGCGGCAGGGATATGGGTTGCTGCAGGTGTTGGTGTTTCTATTGGATATGGATTTTACGTTTTGGCGATTATTACGACGATCTTTACCCTCTTTGTTTTTACGGGTCTTTGGTATATTGAAAATAAAGTAAAATCGCTCGCCCATCTTTTGCACGACGACTAACCACTGATTAAACCTACATGACGTACCTTATTTTATTGGTGACAATTTTACTTTTTGTGTTTATTGCGAAGGATCTTTCTGTACACAAGAATAAGAAAAACAAAAAGATATGAGCAAAAACTCAGAACTCCATAAAAAGATTTGTGCAGCAAGTCTTCATCAAAAAAATACGGCTGAGTACGGAGAAACATACCGTGAACATGTTCTTGAGCAATACAAGATTGCTATCCAGGGTCTTGACTATACGAGTAAATGGAAACATATCGTTAATAATTATTTTTTAACTATTCATACCGCGCTTCTTGCGGGGATCAGTCTCTCTGTTACCCGTACTGATATGTCACTCTCTATCCTTACGCACGATATTATCCCTTTTGTAGGCGCGGGGATAGCCATTTCCTGGTTTATCACTATCCGCGGGTATAACGAGGTTCTTGCAACGAAGTTTTCAATACTACATTGCATTGAAACAGAACTTCCTCTCGCACTTTATACTACTGAATGGGAAATTCTTAATGCTTCATATAAAAACCCTCACCGTGCTGCGCGCATCGACCCCCTCGTACCTCTCTTCTTCGTGATTTTTTATATCGCTATTTTCCTTTTTGTGAAATAAGTGGTATGTATATACAGTATGAATTCTAAAGAAATCAGAGATAAATTCCTTCTATTTTTTGAGAAGCGAGGACATGCGATTGTTCCGTCTGCTTCACTTGTTCCCGAGAACGACCCCTCGGTCCTTTTTAATACTGCAGGTATGCAACCACTTGTTCCGTACCTCATGGGGACGCCTCACCCGAGCGGAAAACGCCTTGCAAATAGCCAGAAATGTGTGCGAACGCAAGATATTGATGAAGTTGGCGACAAAACCCATGATACCTTTTTTGAGATGTTGGGGAACTGGTCGCTCGGAGATTATTTCAAAGAAGACGCTATCAAGTGGAGCTTTGAGTTCTTGACCTCAAAAGAAGAAGGCCTTGGTCTTGATCGTGCTCGTCTCTATGTGACGGTTTTTGAGGGTAACGATGATGCACCACGCGACACCGAAGCATTTGAAATCTGGAAAAAGTATATGCCTGAGAGTCATATTTACTTTATGTCCGCTAAGTCGAATTGGTGGAGCCCTGGCGACAACGGTCCTTGTGGTCCTGATACCGAGATGTTCTATGATGTTACCAAAGATGGTCTTGGTGATCTGTCTAAAGAGCAGTACATGTCCGCAGACGACCGGCAAGAAGTTGTTGAGATTTGGAATGATGTATTCATGGAGTATGAGAAAAAAGACGGCAAGGTAATTGGGAAGCTTGCGACGAAGAACGTAGATACAGGGTCGGGTCTCGAACGTGTTGTGATGGCAATACAGGGGAAAGATAATGTTTTTGACACTGATCTCTTTGCGCCTACTATGGAGAAACTCAAAGAGTTAACAGGAGGGGAGATTGTGAATCTTCGCGCGCAACGTATTGTTGCGGACCACGTACGTACTTCGATAATGATGATTGCCGATGGGGTGCGCCCTTCGAACACCGACCAGGGCTATATTTTGCGCCGTCTACTCCGTCGTGCGGTCCGTTATGCGGACATGTTGGGCATTCGCCAAGGAACACTTGTTGACCTTGTTCCCGTCATCGCAGAAAAATATCAAGGAGTATATGAAAACGTTGGAGGGCAACTTTCCCTCATTGTTGAAGAAATTCGCGGGGAAGAAGAAAAATTCAGGAAGACACTTGAGAGGGGAATGAAGGAACTCGCAACCCTCTTTGGTCAAGGAACAATTACCGCAGAGGATGCTTTTAAGCTTTTTTCCACCTACGGTTTTCCTATTGAGATGACCGAGGAAATTGCGAGCGAAAAAGGAGTCAATGTTGATCGTAATGGTTTTGATATTGAGTTTAAAAAACACCAAGATCTTTCTCGTGCAGGTGCAGAGCAGAAGTTCAAAGGAGGACTTGCCGACAGTAGCGAAAAGACAACCGCACTCCATACGGCGACACACCTCATGCTCGCAGGGTTGCGCAAATATTTAGGAAATGAAGTGCATCAAGCGGGCTCGAATATTACTGAAGAGCGTTTGCGCTTTGATTTTAACTATCCTCAAAAAGTTGAGCGTGAAATTCTCGATAATGTAGAAACATATGTGAACGAAGCAATTGAAAAAAGATGTATCGTTGATAAGTCCCAGATGAAAAAAGGGGAAGCACGGGCTCAGGGTGTTGAAGGGAGTTTTTGGGAAAAGTACCCTGAAGAGGTTACTGTCTATACCGTAAAAAATGGTGACACTATTTATTCGCAAGAGCTTTGTGGGGGGCCTCATGTTGAAAGGACTGAAGGTATGGGCAAATTTAAAATAGTAAAAGAGGAGGCGTCGAGCGCAGGGGTTCGTCGTATTAAGGCGATATTAGAAAAATGAGATATTCATGAGTTTGTTTATTAAGGACATTTTGAATGATGAAACTCGTTTTTGTTAAGAATTAGGGAGATTATCTAATTTGTATTTGATTTTGTACTTGGTATACTTACTGTATGAAAAAAGAAGTTCAAAAACCTAAAAAAGTTACTATCGATGATTTGGCGGTGATGGTTGCTAAGGGGTTTAATGAGGTGGGTAGGGAAATAGGTGAAGTCAAAGACCGTCTGGGTGCAGTAGAGAATCGTCTGGGTGCAGTAGAGAATCGTCTGGGTGCAGTAGAGAATCGTCTGGGTGCAGTAGAGAATCGCTTGGACACCGTAGAAGAAAACATCATCGCAACTCGTCGGGACTTACTTACGATGGGTGACCGATTTGTTTTAAAGTACGAGATGTACGACCTTTCAACTCGCGTTGGCGTGCTTGAGCAAAAAGCAAAATCAAAAAAATAATTGAAGTTATGAATACCATCGTGCTATAATGAAGACACGATGGTATTTTCTTTTTTTAATAAAAACGCCGAAGATAAAACGTTAGTACTCCTTGTTGATATTGGGTCGGCAAGCGTAGGGTGTGCACTGGTAAAGAGAAAAGAAGGGGAGGTCTCACAGATTCTCGCCACGACGCGAACAGAACTTCATTTCCAGGAATCACTTTCATCAGCAAAGTTTCTTTTTGCAATGAACCACGCATTAGAGCGGGCTCTTAAGGTAATGCAGGTAAAGACAAAAGAAATCTCTCTTGACAAGAGGAACGAAGGATCAGTTTCTCCTGCGTATATTTTTTGCACACTCTCATCACCGTGGTTCATTTTGAAAAACCGCCATATTCAGCTTGTTCGCGATAATCCTTTTGAGATTAACAGAGAAATGCTTGATGATCTTTTAAATAAAGATATCGAACTTTTGAAAGAAGAAATAAAGGAAACATTGCCTCTTAAAGACATCGTGGTTATTGAGAAAAAGATTATTCAAATGAAGTTAAATGGGTATGAAATAAAAAATCCTTATGGGCAAAAAACTGCTCAGGTGGATATCATCATGAACGTTGGTATTTCTTCGGGGAAAGTAGTTCAAAGTATCGAGCAAAAGATTAGCCAGTTTTTTCACTCTCCTCTAATACACTTCGGGGCCTTTCCGGTAGCTGCGTTTAGTGCGATACGGGACATATTTCCCTCTGAAAAAAGTTTTATTTTTCTTGATATTACAGGAGAAGCAACAGACGTTTCCTTTTCCGCAAACGACATCCTTATGGAGACAATGTCTTTCCCTTATGGAAAAAACTTTTTTATTCGCAAACTCTCAACCAGTCTTCATACTCCCCACGAAGAAGCAAGTACACTTTTTTCTATGTTCCTTCGTAAAGAACTCCCTCAAGATCAACAGGTTCTTGTTGAAAAGAGTATCGCTGATACGGGAAAAGAATGGAGTATTCGTTTTGGAAAATCAATCAGCATGCTCTCTCGAAATGGAGTAATACCCCGAAAGGTATTTTTTACTACTGACATCGATTTGGCTAGTTTCTTCTTGTCGCTGATTTCCAAAGAAAAGACAGAGTTTTTATTAAATGAATCTTTTGATGTACAATATATTAACCAGCCCCTTGTTGCAAACTTCATTTCATTTTCCCCAGAAGTTTCCCGAGATTCTTTTTTGGTAATTGAAGCATTACTCGTTGAAAAACTAATACCCCAATCTCAACTATAAGCACATGAAAGACATTAATCAAAAATCAATGAATGGAATAATTTCGCCTCAGCAGGGTGGTTTTCGCAGGGAAGGGGTAATCCACAGTGTACACAATGAGCCCTCGGTAAATACGATAAATACTCCATCAGAAAAGAGAGAAGACCGTATTGAAGGTAATCCGTTCTTTGAAAAAGGGTGGACCAAGACTGTTGAAAAGAAGAATGTTTTCAATCAAAAAAGAAAAATAGGCACACGCCCTATAATTTGGTTTTTAATACTCCTCCTTATTTCTGGGGTTGGTTTTGGAATTTCAAATTATTTTTCCTCAGCACTGATAACGATTAAAGCAACGACACGAGCTGTCATTATTAATTCAGATTTCACTGCGACAAAAGACGGTACTCTCGACGACCTCCCTTTTAAAACAATGAGTATCGAAGAAGAAGAATCGAGAGATATCCCCTCAACTCTTGATAAGAAAATTCAAAAAAAAGCTTCAGGTAAAGTAATTATCTATAATGCGTATAGCGGTGAACAGCAACGGCTGATTAAAAACACCCGCCTCGAATCACTCGACCATAAGATTTTTCGTATTGATGAGTCTGTTGTTGTTCCTGGAGCAAAGATGGTTAATGGCAAGGTTGGCCAACCGGGAGCTGTTGAAGCGGTCGTTTATGCAGATGTACCTGGAAAGGAATACAATATTGGGCTCTCTGACTTCACTATTCCGGGGTTTAAGGGTGATCCTCGCTATTCGAAATTTACTGCCCGTTCTAAACCAGAGGCTCCTCTCTCGGGCGGTTTTTCTGGTGCGGTAAAAGTTCCCTCTGATGAAGCCATCGTTGCTACTCAAGAAGAAATCAAGGATAATCTTAAAAATACTGCAATCGAAAAAGCACGTGCGCAGATACCACCAGAGGTATCATTTTTCCCGGGGAGCATGGTTCTAAAATTTGAGGAAGTACCCCAAGAGTTTAGTACGGACAGCAGTATGAAGGTTGTTGTTCGTGCGATTGTAACCGTTTTCTTTTTCGATACGCCACTTCTCGTAAAAAAGCTCACCGAAGCATCATCTCTTGATGTGCAAGGTGGTGAGTATTCGGTACCTTCCATGTCGTCACTTGTTTTCTCTTTTATCGACCCCGTAGAGAGCGTTGTCTTTTCAGATCTTACTAAAATACGATTCCATGTTGCGGGAAACATTTTGTTTGTAGGAAAGATAGATGATCAAAATATTAAAACGGTTCTTATTGGAAAAGAAAAAAAAGATTTTGGAAAACTTATTGCAAATGAACACAATGTAGCAAAAGCAGAGGCGGTTATTCGCCCAATGTGGAAGACTGTATTCCCAAAAGATACTGAAAAAATTGTGGTCAAGGTGGTAACTAATTAAGTAGTTTGACTGTTACTTCTTTTTTTGATACGATAAGAACTTACAAATGGCAGAAATCGAAAAAGAGGAACTTATACAAGGAGAGGTTACAGAAGCGCTTCCGAGCGCAATGTTTCGAGTAGAATTTTCTGAAGGAAAGATCCTCCTTTGTTATTTGGCAGGAAAGATGCGTCTCCACCGCATTAAGGTGCTTATCGGAGATAAAGTTCTTGTAAAGATAGATCCATATGGGGGTAAAGGGAGAATCATTAAACGTTTGTAAGGATAAAAGGTACGAATAAGCCAATGTTTTATGGGCGCTATATAAAAAAACTGCTAAATCAAAAGAAGAGAGAAAATGAGGGTTATCTCACAAGGGAAACACTTGCCTCTCTTTTCTAAAGATTGGCTTGCATTTAAATTAAAAATAATATATAGTACTCCTACTGTTTCAGGTTTTTAAGTTCACACTATGCGTTGGTAATAAAGTCACTCTATCCATGACTACTCGAAAGTAAGCATGGACAGAGAATTTTTATTACGAGACGATAAAATATTTTGTATGAAAGTACGAGCATCAGTAAAAAAAATCTGCGTAAAATGTAAGACGGTCAAACGAGGTGACCGTATTCGCGTTATTTGCGCAGATCCGCGCCATAAACAGCGTCAGGGCTAAATAATTAAAATATCAAAAGATTTTTATGCGTATCCTAGGAGTAACAATACCAGATGAAAAAAGATTAGAGATCAGCCTGACTGCGGTCTACGGTGTTGGCCGTCCCCGTGCAAAGGAAATTCTTGATTCTACAAAAATTGCCCACAGTGCCCGTGCAAAGGATCTTTCTCCTGAGGAAGAGGCAAAAATTCGTAAAGAAATAGAAGGGCTTACTCTCGAAGGAGATCTCAAGCGCGAAGTTTCGATGAATGTAAAGCGTCTGAAGGATATCAAGTCATATCGTGGTTCACGACATGCAAAAAAGCTCCCCGTACGTGGACAACGTACAAAAACGAACTCACGTACCGTGAGGGGCAACATGCGGAAGACAATGGGTTCAGGTCGTCGTAAAGCTGAAAAGAAATAAAAGATTTTTATGGGTAAAAAACGAATTATCAAAAAAGAAGGACAGAGCATTGACCAGGGATTGGTATCTCGTGCTCTTGCACGTACCGCGAAAAAGAAGCATGTTGATGGAACACTTTTTGTTCAGTCAACCTACAACAATACAAAGCTACTCCTTACAGATAAAAAGGGGAATGCACTCATCTGGTCATCATCAGGTTCCCTTGGTTTTAAGGGTGCGAAGAAGGGGACCCCGTTTGCTGCAGCAAAAATTGGTGAGCTTGTTGGAGAAAAAGCATCAATGATTGGCATTAAAGAAGTCGACGTTGTTGTTAAAGGAGTTGGCGCGGGACGCGAGAGTTCAATTCGTGGTTTTAATTCAAAGGGGATTGAAATCACTGGAATTCGGGACGTTACACCAGTTCCCCACAATGGACCAAAGCCCCCAAAGCCAAGAAGGATTTAGAAGTTAAGAACTCAATATCATATGATTACTGACCAGAAATGTAAAAAATGTCGCCGCGCAGGTGAAAAACTCTTCCTTAAAGGGGAGCGTTGTTTTACGCCTAAGTGTGCTATGGAGCGTAAACCATACCCTCCTGGTAAACTTTTTTCCGAGAGAAAACATCGCTCATCGGTTACTGAATATGGTACACAATTGCGTGAAAAACAAAAGGTTCGTAATACGTACCGTGTAAGCGAGAAGCAGTTTTCTAACTACGTAAAAGAAGCTTCTGGAAAGCAAGGAGTGAATCCTTCAGAGTACCTCTTTGAGGTTCTTGAATCACGCTTGGATAGTGCTATCTATCGTGCAGGATTTGCAGGAGCTCGATCCCTTGCACGTCAAATGGTTTCGCACGGGCACATTACCGTTAATGGTCGTCGTACGGACATACCTTCGCGTCGACTAAAGATTGGTGATGTGATCGCGGTGCGTGCGGGGAGCTCTGAGTCTAAGCTTTTTGAAGGACTAGGTGAAAAACTCAAGACTCTTACTGTTCCAACATGGTTTAAACTGGATACTGAGAAGATTAACGCAACCTTCCAAGGCAAACCAAAAGTTGGGCAAGGGGAATCGTCGTTTAATCTTATCTCGGTTATTGAGTTCTATAGCCGTTAGTAAGAAGGAGCTTCTGAAATTTAAAAATTTTAAAAAAAGACCACTGTTTGCATTTATTAAAGATATAAGGTATAGTTTTATCGTCTAATTTACATCACAATGCTCGACTACAACATCACATTGCCATCAAAACCAAAAGTTCTTTCCGAGGATGGTATTAAAGGAAGTTACGAAATTGACAGTCTTTACCCTGGGTATGGACATACTCTTGGTAATTCACTTCGTCGGATTATCCTCTCATCACTTTTTGGTGCTGCGATTACGACCGTAAAAATAGAAGGTGCACCACATGAATTTGCTACTCTCGAAGGAATTAAAGAAGATGTTATTACCATCCTCCTTAATTTAAAGAAAGTGCGTTTTAAGCTTGCAACAATGGAACCACAGACGGTGATTCTTTCCGTAAAAGGAGTAAAGGAAGTAACTGCTGGAGATATCCAAGTTTCAGGACAAGTAGAGGTTTTAAACCCTGAACAGCATATTGCAACATTGACCGACAAAAATGCATCACTCAATATTGAAATTGTAGTAACAAAAGGTTTTGGCTACGTTGCAAAAGAAAACCATCAAAAGGAAAAAGTTGATATTGGCACCATTGCCGTCGATGCAATTTTTACCCCTATTCGTCGTGTAAACTATGAAGTAGATAATATGCGCGTTGGGGACCGTACTGACTACAACCGTTTATTAATTACCATTGAGACGGATGGAACAATCACCCCACGACGTGCATTGGAAGCATCTATTGAAATTATGGTAAACCAGTTCAAGTCCATTATAGGATTTGTTGAACAAGAAGAAATCATCACTGAAGAAGTTACTGATTTAAAAGAAACTCCTACTAAAAAGGACTCTACTGATAATGAGTTCTTGAAAACACGCGTTGAGAACCTTGTTCTCTCGACACGTACAACAAATGCTCTTTCAAACGCAAACATCCGTACGATCGGAGGCCTTGCACGCAAGACAGAAGAAGACCTTCTCGAGATTGATGGCTTGGGAGATAAAGGTATCCAGGAAATTAAACGAGCTCTTGGTATACACAGCATTACTTTGAAGGATTAAATTAATACCCGCGAAATACTATGAAACATCACAAGTCGATTCGAAAATTTGGACGAGACCATGCAGGACGCATTGCATTGCTACGCTCTCTTGCATTAGCGCTTATTGAACGTGAACATATCCAGACCACTGAGGCACGCGCAAAAGAGCTCCGACCATTCATTGAGAAGCTTGTAACGCATGGAAGGAGTGCAGAGCTTGCTTCTCCTCGTCTTATTATTTCACGTTTAGGGGGTGTGGACGGGGAAAGTGGTGCAAAAAAGATTATTGACGAAATTGCTCCTCGCTACAAAGAACGTGCGGGTGGATATACTCGTGTAATCAAATTGCCGCGTCGCCAAGGGGATGCTAGCAAAATGGCTATTATTGAATTTGTGAATTAGCAATTCTAACCCAGCAGGGTTACATCTTGGATGCAAACTCTTGGATATAGAATAAAATTATTAAATTACTATCATGACATACAAAATTGACGCAAAAGGAAAATCCGTAGGACGAGTTGCCACTGAAGCAGCGAGCGTTCTTATGGGTAAAAATTCACCCGCATTTCAAAAACATCTGGCTGCTGACGTTGAGGTAGTCATTGAAAATGCTTCAAAGGCATCTATTGCCCCAAGTAAACTTGGAGAAGTCCACATGAAATCATATTCTGGTTACCCCGGAGGACTTAAGGAACGCACCGTTTCTCAAACTATTGAGAAAAAGGGATTTGGTGAAGTATTCGTGCATGCGATTTCTCGCATGATTCCCCGCAATCGCCTTCACAAGGTGCGTATGAAAAATTTAACTGTTACTGAATAATATGACGACTAAAGAAATTACAACAAAAGAAGAAGAAATCGCTGTTACGGAAAAGGCTCCCGCAGTGAAAAAAAATGCAGCTCGTTATATCGAAGCAGTAGGTCGTCGCAAGACTTCGACCGCACGTGTACGAATCACGGAAGCTTCAAAAGGATCTTTAGTTATTAACGGCAAAGACCTCGCTACGTATTTTCCTACTCTTGAATTACAAAAAATAGTAAACGAAGCAATCGTGAAATCAAAAGTCGCGGGCAAGTTTATGGTCACGGTTGTCGTGCGTGGAGGAGGTATCCACTCACAAGCAGAGGCGCTTCGTCACGGACTTTCTAGAACTCTTGTGAAATTTGATGAAGAAATTAGAAAACCTTTAAAGAAACTTGGTTTTCTTAAGCGCGATCCTCGCATGAAAGAACGTCGTAAATTCGGACTCAAGAAAGCACGTAAGGCTCCACAATGGAGTAAACGTTAACATTGGTATCGATATTCTCACGAAAGGGAGGTCATTACAAAAAGTAATTTCCTCCCTTTTGTTTAATATGTTAGAATAGGTATCTCATGACACAAAAAAAGGAAACAGAAGGCGGTGAAAATTTAGAAGAAATTATGTATGACCAACAAGGAACGAACTCTCTTGACAGTACACTTGGTGATGTATATGATGGTGTCGTTCTACCAGAAAAAGATATGAAAGATGAAGAAATCCAATTTGAAAATGAAGACGAATTAGAAAGCCCTGTCTTGGTACTGAAGAAAATACGTGAAAAACTGCATCTTTGCGAAAAGGAGAAAAGAGAGTACCTTGATGGATGGCAACGAATGCGTGCAGACTTTGCAAATGTACGAAAAGAAGAAGAAACACGTCGTGGTGAGATGATAAAATTTGCATCAGAAGGTCTTGTTGAAGACCTCCTACCCGTCCTCGATAGTTTTTCTATGGCATTTGCAAATAAAGAGGCGTGGGAAAAAGTTGATGCAAACTGGCGCAAAGGAGTAGAATATATTTATGCGCAGATGTATGCAGTACTCGAGTCGCGTGGACTTACCGAGATAGGGAAGGTAGGAGAACCAGTAGACCCACGCTCCCACGTCACTATGGCAGAAGTAGCTACATCTTCAGAAGAACAGGTGCATACAATTGCAGAAGTCATACAAAAGGGGTATCGTTTACATAGTAAGGTTATTCGTCCCGCAAAGGTAAAAACATTTGGACATAAAGCAGGATAGGTTAGAAGGAAAAGTCGAATTTTATAAATAAGATAACGAGCGAAGTGACATTAGATTATTTACCCAGTTAAATGATTTCAAATTTATACAAATTTGAAATCGCGATTTGGAAAATCGCATTTAACCGGGTGCAAGTTTTTCTAAGCTCACTGCGTTCACTAATAAAAACTAACATGGCAAAAATTTTAGGTATTGATTTAGGAACAACAAATAGCGCTGTCGCTATTATTGAAGGAGGCGAACCACGTATTGTAGAAAATATTGAGGGTGCACGTACCACACCGTCTATTGTTGCGGTGTCAAAAAGTGGCGAGCGCTTAGTGGGCTTATTGGCAAAACGACAGGCAGTAACAAATCCTCAGAATACACTTTTTGGGATTAAGCGTATGATCGGGCACACCTTTGAGGACGAAGGGGTACAGCGGGACAAAAAAGTTGCGCCCTTTAGTATTGAAAAGTCACCAACCGGTGGTGTGATGGTAAAAATGGGGGATCGTCAATATCGTCCTGAAGAGATTTCTGCGATGGTACTTCAGAAATTGAAGGCAGATGCAGAAGCAAAACTTGGTGAAAAGATAACAGAGGCGGTAATTACGGTTCCTGCATACTTTAATGATTCACAACGTCAGGCAACGAAAGATGCAGGGCAGATTGCTGGATTTGACGTAAAACGTATCATCAACGAACCAACTGCGGCGGCGCTTGCGTACGGTTTTAATAAAAAGAAAGACGAGAAGATCGTGGTATATGATATGGGTGGCGGTACTTTTGACGTGTCTATACTTGAGGTTGGGGGAGATGTTATTGAAGTGAAGTCTACGGATGGTGATGTACATATGGGTGGTGAAGATATCGATCAAAAGATTATTCGCCATATCGCAAGCGAATTCAAAAAGGAATCAGGGATTGATGTTTCAAATGATATTATGGCGCTCCAGCGACTCAAGGAGGCTGCAGAAAAAGCAAAACACGAGCTTTCGACAACCCTAGAGTCGGAGATAAATATTCCGTTCATCACCTCAGGCGCTGATGGTCCGAAACACTTACTCTTGAAACTTTCCCGCGCAACGCTCGAGGATCTTGCTCGTGAGTATATTGATAAATCAATTGAAATTACAAAGCGTGCTATTGCCGCCTCGCCTTTTAAAAAGGAAGATATCAATGAAATCATTATGGTTGGAGGGCAGACACGCATGCCAGCAATTGTAAATGCCGTAAAAGAACTTTTTGGGAAAGAACCAAATCGTTCTATCAACCCTGATGAAGTAGTTGCCATTGGAGCTGCTATTCAGGCAGGTATTTTACAGGGAGATGTAAAAGATGTCTTGCTTCTCGACGTCATTCCTCTTTCTTTAGGGATTGAAACATTTGGAAATGTAGCAACAAAACTTATTGAAAAGAACACGACGATTCCTGCTTCACGCTCGCAGGTATTTTCTACCGCAGCAGATAATCAGACGTCAGTGGAGATACACGTAGTACAAGGTGAACGTCCTATGGCTCCGGACAATAAGTCCCTTGGACGATTTATTCTCGACGGTATTCCACCAGCACATCGCGGTGTTCCTCAAGTGGAGGTAAGCTTTGATGTTGATGCGAACGGTATTTTGCAAGTAAAAGCAAAAGAAAAAACAACAGGAAAAGAACAATCGATTCGTATCGAGGCAAGCTCGGGACTTTCTAAGGATGATATCGCACGTATGCAAAAAGAAGCAGAGATGAATGCAGAAGAAGACGCAAAGAAACGTGATAGTGCAGAATCAAAAAATGTTCTTGAACAAATGATTTATACAGCAGAGAAAGCACTTCGTGATAATGGAGATAAAATTTCCCCTGAAATTAAGACTGCGGTAGAAGAAAAAATTGCAACAGCAAAGACGGCAAGTGCGGGTGCAGACATTGAGGCAATGAAAAAGTCTGCAACAGATCTTTCAGAAGAAGTTTCAAAAATAGGTGAAGCAATGATGAAAGACTCAGAAGCCACAAAGAATCAAAGTTCTGAACCTGCGGGAGAAAAAAAAGAAGGAGGTGAGGGTACTGTACACGACGCTGAGTATAAAGAAGAAGGAAAGTAAAATGTTTTAAGGAAAGGCGTGTGTGGCTTCGCTATCCGCGCCTTTCTGGTATAATGGCACAATCAAATGGCAAAAGATTATTATAAAATTCTTGGCGTAGATAAAAAGGCATCTCAGGACGAAATTAAAAAAGCATTTCGTAAACTTGCGCACCAGCATCACCCTGATAAAGGGGGTGACGAAAATAAATTCAAAGAGGTGAGTGAAGCTTATCAGACTCTCTCTGATGAAAAAAAACGTGCTGAGTACGATACTTATGGTTCGGCAGACCATGGGCAAGGATTTGGAGGAGGGCAAGGAGGCTTTGATTATTCTGGTTTTGGTGGATTTCAAGGTGGGCAAGGGTTTGATGGAGTCGACCTCAATGACATCTTCGGTGATATCTTTGGTGGAGGTTTTTCTGGAGGAGGAAGACCTCAACCACGACGGGGGCGTGATATATCGGTCGATCTAGAACTTTCATTCTCTGAAAGTATCTTTGGGGTTGACCGAAAGGTAAAAATTACAAAAACTTCTTCATGTGAAATGTGTAAGGGTTCAGGAGGGAAACAGGGGACTACTATGAAAACATGCGGTGATTGTAATGGACAAGGGAGCATCAAAGAGATAAAGCGTTCATTTCTGGGGAACATTTCTCAAGTGCGTGAATGTACTACCTGTATGGGTTCTGGTAAGGTTCCCGAAGAAAAATGCCCAATTTGTAAAGGGCAAGGTGTCGTTCGCAAACAGGAAGATATTGTAATTCGGATTCCTGCAGGAATCCAGCATGGAGAGATGGTACGGCTAACAGGAGCAGGGGAGGCGGTGCAAAATGGTACTACGGGAGATTTATATGCGCGTATCTACATTACTCCTCATAAAATTTTCTCCCGAGAGGGAAGTAATCTTGTTGCAACCCTTCGGGTGAAGTTTACTGACGCAATTCTCGGAGCAGAATATCCCTTCGAGACGCTAGAGGGTAATATACAAGTAAAAATTCCAAAAGGAATTTCATCAGGAGAGATTTTGCGTATTCGAGAGAAGGGAGTACCTCTAAATGGGAAAAAAATAGGGGACTTACTTCTTCGTATTGATATAAAAACACCCACAAAATTTTCAGGAAAGGCAGAGAGGCTCTTAAAAGAGTTACATGAAGAGGGGATCTAAACGTTGTATGACTTTTTTTTCTTTTGTACCGTTTGTTTTACAGGCTGTTATGTGGATTACCGTGCGACCAGCATTGGCATTTTTTGCCCGCATACGTATTCAGGGAAGAAAAAATATACCAAGAATACGAGGAGGGGTAATCCTTGCAATCAATCATTTGAGTGATTTCGATCCGATACTCATCCCCGCTACCCTCGGCCCTTTTTCGTGGATGATGCCTGTCTTTTCGGCATCCCTTGAGAAATCTTTCTACAAAGATACCCCCTTGGGCCCTCGCCCTTGGTTTATCAATTTTTTATATGGAGGAACTTTTTTTAAGATGTTGGGTGCTTATCCTGTTTTGATTGGCACAAAAGGGGACTATGAACGTTCTCTACAAAATCATATTAGATTTCTTGAGCGGGGTGAGACGGTAGGTATTTTCCCTGAGGGTCGTCGTAACAAAGATGGAGAAGTTGGAGAAGGAAAACCCGGTGTTGCGTATTTGGTATGGCGTACAGGGTGTCCCGTAGTCCCCGTTTCGATCCATGGGCACTATAAAATGCGCCCGCAAGATTTTTTTGCGCGCAAACATTCGATTACGATATCGTACGGCAAGCCAATCACCCGGGCGGAGCTTTTTGGTAAAAAGTTTGAAACGGCACAGCCTTCGCGAGACGAATTAAAAGATGTAACACAAATCATTATGTCGCATATTCGGAAGATGTATAAGAGGAGTTAGTTTTGTACGCGGTTGTTAAAATGTTATTTATGTGTTAGGATTCTAATCGGGTATATTTTTTTGTTCAATTACTGAGGACTTTATTATGGCTTCTATTAAACCAATTAGCGGGTTCCCTGAATGGCTACCTGCACAAAAACTTGTTGAAGAAGATTTTCTTTTGAAAATACGAAGGGTTTTTCAATTGCATGGGTATTCACCCATTGAAACTCCTGCCGTCGAACGTTCAAGCACGCTAGTTTCAAAAGGTGGAGATGAAAAAGAAATCTATCGGATCGAACGGCTACACGCTTCTTCTGAAGTTTCTGACGATAACGACTTGGCCCTTCACTTCGATTTAACTGTCCCTATGGCACGTTATGTTGCTCAACACGAGAGAGAACTCGCTTTTCCTTTCAAACGCTACCAAATGCAGCCAGTATGGAGAGGAGAACGTGCTCAGTCTGGTCGCTTTCGTCAGTTTTATCAATGTGATATTGATATCATCGGAAGGGGTAGTTTGCCACTTTCTTGTGATGCTGAAATTCCGTCGATTATGGCAGGCGTCTTACGTTCTTTGAACATTGGTGATTTTCAGATTCGTATCAATAACAGAAAAATTCTGCAAGGTTTTTTATCTGGTGTTGGTATTGATGCTACACACCACAAAGCAGTAATGGGATGTATCGATAAAATTGAAAAAATTGGGGAAAGAGAGGTTCTCAGAGAAATACAGGAGATTTCAGGAGACAAGAGTTTTGATGCAAAAGTCATCTTACATTTTTTGTCACAAAAAGTATCTCTCGATGGTCTTGAGGTGCTCCTTACTTTTTCAAAAGATCACTTATATCAGGAAGGCGTACGTGAACTTATTGAAGTTATTCAAATGTCGTTATCAAAAGGTGTTGCAAAACCTGAACTTGTCGTGGATTTAACGATTGCACGTGGCCTCGATTATTACACAGGAACTGTTTTTGAGACGCGTTTGGTACAGTATCCTCAAGTTGGGAGTGTGTGTTCTGGTGGAAGGTATGAGGATCTTGTCGGTGGCTTTGCGAAGGGTGATTTCCCTGGAGTGGGTATGTCTATTGGGCTTACGCGACTTCTTTCTCAGTTGTTTAAGTACGACGTCCTAGCCCCAAAAGCTCAGTCTTATTCAAAATTATTTCTTGTTCCCCTTTCTCAAGGAATAGAAGTTGTTGGCTATGTTGAAAAACTTGCGACAAAATTGCGCGGATGGGATGTTCCTTGCGAAGTTAGCTTAAGGGAAGGGAAGGTCTCTCGGCACATTGAGTATGCTAATAAAAAGGGGACTCAATATGTTGGTTTTGTCGGAGAGACAGAAGTTTCTGGTAACTATGTTCAGGTAAAAAACTTGGTGACGGGAGAGCAACAAGAAATTAGCATTGCGGATGAGCTATTTTTCAAAAAGCTTTAATATTCAGTCACACTCAAAAATCCCCATGGTCACTGGTCATGGGGATTTTTTATAAGGTTGAAAAATTGGCCATTTTTTAACTAGATTCCCTGTGGTCTCTGCCACAGGGCTCCCTGTAGGAAAGTTTGAAAACCCTCGGTTTTCAAGATAATCTTGTGCGGAGCCCTTACGATACCCCGCCGATATGGAGCGGTAGCGGAATGAGGGGACAGCTCTGCTGCGGGGAGGTTCATTGGAGATTTTGTTTAGTTTATGATAGTGTGGGGTTTATATGAATAGAAAATTACAAATTGGGGTTATGGGGTCTGCACAAGATCTTAATTATGGTGATGCTTTGCGTGACCTTGCGCGAGAAATAGGAAAAGAGGTTGCCCGTAGCGGTAATATTGTTCTGTATGGAGCAGAGAAAGATTACGACTCTCTTTCTACTCAAGCAGCAAAAGGAGCAAAAGAAGAAGGGGGTACAACTGTCGGGGTTACTTACGGGAAAGGGAAAGATATTTGGGAACAGGAAGGGTTTACTGACATTCTTATTGTCACAGGATTAGAAAGAGGGGGTGGCCGTGAATTTGTTTTAGTAAATTCATGCGACGCTATTATAGCGATATCTGGCGGGTCAGGGACTCTTACTGAAATAGCAATTGCTTATCAATCAAACATCCCTATCGTTGTTATGGCGAATACTGGAGGTTGGGCGGAAAAATTAGAAGGAGAATATCTTGATACGAGGAGTAGAATAAAAGCTGAAGTCGCCCATACTCCAAAGGAGGCAGTTGAAAAAGCGATAAGATTTTGCGATTTTAAAAAGTGATTTTTGTTGCGTTAATCCTTACGGTATGGTAGCCTTGACAGGGGTTCTTTCTACTATGGTTCATATTTCTGGAGGTTTATTGTGAATAGTTCAACTAGCTTTTCTGGTAACGGCAGTCATCACCGACACTTTTCTGGGACACACTATGTGGTTTCCGAGGACGTCGATATCCTTGTTTCTCGTTGGTGCAAAAGAAAAGGATTCATCCCACCTAGCCTTGATTTTTATGTTTCTCAACGCGCTCGGACGAAAGCCTTTCTTCAGAATATCTTTGCGCGAGTTACTTTTATCGACGGGAAAGAGATACAGAATGGGTTGATTGCTTCTGTAGCTCAGCATAAAAAGAACGGTCTCATCGTGGTTGGCCTTGAACGGGTCTACCTCGAGGACTCTTTTTTTGATGCACGTATTGAAATTACACGAAGTGTTGATGGCGACAGAAGAGATATTCAGATTCCTATGCCACGCAAAGGCACACCTTCGAAGCGTGTCCAGTTCGAACAACTTCGAGGGAAGAACATTGCTCTGGTTGACGATGTGGTATTTTCTGGAAAAACACTCGTAGGTACGATTTCTGAACTCCATAAGTATCACGTAAATGTTCACGCAGTTACAGCAGCGATCGGTGTAAAAAATGGCGTGGATTACTTGAACAATGCGCAATTTGCTATTAGGGGGATGCCAGACCACCTGATTGTTCATTGTTTGGAAGAGTTTGATGGTGTAAGCGATCAGATTTGCGAAAGAGATCTTTATCCAGGTGTTCCGTATTCAGGGCGTGAATTTTTTGGTGTTGAGAACTTCTCGTTCCCGTACGTGTACCCTTTTGGGCAGGTTCAGGAGTGGGCGTCAATTCCTGAAAAAGAAGCCAAACAATTCTCGCTCATTTGCCTTGAAAACACGATTGCACTGTTTGAAGAGATACAGAACTTAAATAATGTAGTCCTTACATGCCAAAATGTTCCAAGGCCTGTGTTCGGTTCTCCGAAAGACAGCACTCCATTCGTTTCGTTTCTTAAGGAGAAATGTGCATTATGTTTGAGTTAAGGTAATTTTTAGTTTTAGGGCCTATTACTTGTTAATAAGTAGTAGGCCCTTTTTTATTTTTATATAAATTTAAAGAAAAATTATTTGCGTTTTGCCATGGTTTTTGTTCTTTATTATGAGTATGCTACAATTTATTAATAAAAGTTGTAGGTTTTTAATTTTTCAAAATATGAAAGTTTCCATTGATGATGATAATAGTATTGGGTACGAAAGGAATAGTTTACTTAAATCTTTTTTTAATAAACTTTATATACCATTTTTAAACCTCCTCCCTTCAAGTGCCCGAGGCTTTGTAAAGAATACGCATACCTCTGCAAGAAATGTCATTGAAAAAGCAACGACTCATCACGCTATTGAGATTTTATATAAGTTTGGGGAACCTGAGAAGTCAAAAACGCTTCTTCAGAAGTTTTTTCATTATATCTGGTTCACTACGGATAATTCAAAAGCCGTACGAAATCGTTTACGGCTAGTCACCAAGAAATTAAAAGATGCGATTGCGGTACATCTTGCTTCTGGTAAACGAGTGAAAATATTAAGCGTAGCCGCGGGGTCAGCGCGCGCGATCCTCGATGCTACTTACATGCATGACCTAAAAGAGGTGGGGGCAGATGTTACCTTTTTGGATAAAAATCCGCAAGCGCATATCTATAGCAAGGGGCTTATCGAGAGTCGTCATTATAACAAAAATTATAAGTTTAACTGGGTCGTTGACACTGCAAACAATTTCCCTCATTACTTTAAAGATGCTGGTAAGCCTAACATTATTGAGATTGTCGGATTATTGGACTATTTTGATGAAGCGGGGATCAAGAGATTATTTACTTCTGTTTTTCAAAATCTTGAGCAGGGGGGAGTTTTTATTACTTCAAATATCGTAGATAATCCAGAGCGTAGATTTATAACAAAAGTAGTTGGTTGGCACATGCTTTACAAAAGACCTGAAGATTTTTACAAGATCGCACGAGAAGTTGGGTTCAAAGATGAAGAGCTGGAGTTTATTTATGAACCATTCAAGATTCATTTTATTATGATCGCGAACAAATCATAAAAAGATTTCGTTTTTATGTGGTAAAATTATTCAATGGACTATCAAATAAAATTACTAGCAATTGCTACTGCGGTAAATATTTTTTTTAGTTTTTTTGTATCGCGACAGGAAAGAACTCCTGCAAATATTTTATTCGCGTTGTTTACCTTGTTGATTGGCCTGTGGTCCTTTGCCGTTGGCTTTTTTATTTATACAACAAATTGGGAATTAGTATTAATTACTGCCAATCTTTTTTATTTGGCGCCCCCTTTAATTGCAACGGTCTTTCTTTACTTCTCCATTATTTTTACAGGAGGATCCTTTAAGAAAAAGTATTATTTAAATTTACTTCCATTTTTTATTCTTATTGGTATTTTTATCTTTGATCCACACTTTCTTCTTGATAGTATTTATTCCGTAGATTATGGAACGTATAAGGATGTTGTGGTTAATAAAGCACACTACTTGTACTACTCTGCTTATATTTTTTCCTACATAATTGCTTCTTATGTTGTTCTCTTGAGTGCGAAAAGAACGATTTTTGGAAAGAGAATTGAAAAACAGCTGGATATTTTAATTGTGGGGACATTCACTTCTTATGTTTTAGCGACTGTTTTTAATCTCGCTCTCCCCTTTACGGGGAACTACCAACTAATCGCTTTTGGGCCATTATTTACACTTATCATGGTTTTTTCGATTGCCTATGCGATTTTTAAGTATCATCTTTTCAATGTACGGCTTATCCTTGTTGAAATGTTACTTATCTTACTTAACTTATTCTTGTTCCTAAATATCTTCACTTCGTATGCTCAAATAGATTTTGTATTGAATATTTCAGTTTTGATTGCCGTATTTATCTTAAGTTTCCTCCTCCTCCGGGGTATCTATAAAGACATTGACGATCAAGAAAAAATTGCAGTGCTTGCTCAAAATATGTCCAGTGCAAATGATCGGTTGCGTACCATGGAAGAGCAAAAAACCGAATTTGTTTCGATTGCCTCACATCAACTACGCACACCCCTGACGGTTATCAAGGGTTATGCGTCAATGATCCTTGAGGGAACTTTTGGTGCAACAAGTCCTACTGTTCGTGAAGCCGTCGAGAATCTATACAAATCAAGCGAAAAGATTGTTGCCCTTGTCGAGGATCTTTTAACGGTGTCGCGTATCGAACAGGGACGTATCACACTTATTTTTGAAAAGGTGAACTTGGTTAATTTTGCACAAGATGTTATTTCAGAGATGGTTACAGAAATAAGAGAAGCGGGCATTGACATGGCCTTTAATGCTGAAGGGAATAAACAATTTTTTGTAAACTTAGACCCAATAAAATTCAGACAGGCCTTAAGGCATATTCTTGATAACGCTATCAAGTACACTCCAGAAGGAGGAAGAATACGAGTCTCTATTTTTCGAGAAAATCTCTCTGGGAAGGCGCACATCGCTATTTCTGACACGGGGATAGGTATGAGCCAAGAGCAATTAAAATCGATTTTTGAAGGCTTTAATCTGAAGGCAGAAATGAGCAATCAAAAATCTGTTGAAGTGAGCAGGGAAGCAAATGATGATGTTGAGCAAATACTCGCACGTTCTTCTGTATCTAAAAATAATACGATGGGAATTGGACTCTATATTGCCGAAGAGATTATTGATGCTCATCGTGGAACCCTGAGTATTGAATCTGCGGGAACAGGTACAGGTACGACGGTAATAATAAATCTACCTTGTGCACAAGAAAAAGAAAATTAAGCAGATTAGTTTTTCGATATCTTTTTAAAATTTTAGTGGTGGGTATGATACAATATTGATATGAATGTTTCGACACTTGATATTATTCACAACATATCGTTTGTAGGATGGGCGGTTGTTCTCATAAGCTTTTTGCTCACTCTTTTTTCAGGGATTATTTTTTGGCAAGATGTAACAAAACGAAGTAATCGTTTTTTCTTTTTCTTTGGGGCAATCATCGGTGTGTGGGGTCTTGCGTACGCTTTTTTTGAGGGAACGTTGGGTACCCCTCTTGTACACCAGTCAATTATTGTGCTCTATCTAGTGTCGGGACTCGTTCCTCTTTTTACCTTTATCTATCTCTATGTTTTTTCTACAGAAAAAACCCCTTTTTCTTTTTGGAAATTTGTAGGACTCTTTAGTTCTTATTTGACTATTTCTGCGACATTAATTCTTCCCGACTTTGTTGTTGGGTATCAAGACGCTTTAGGTGGCGAAGCGGGAAGAATAATTTTTGGGAAGGGATACTTACTTTACGCTATGTATGTCTGTGGTTTTCTTGTTGCGGGGGTCTATATCCTTGTGCAGAAATATCGAGAAAGCGCGGGGATTTTTAAGATTGTTATTCGCGATCTTCTTATCGCGCTCTCCTTTGGTTTTCTGGTTGTCGTTTCTATAGAGGTTCTTTTCCCTTTGTTAAGTGGCGGAAGTAATTTATTTTGGGTTGGGCATCTAAGTGTCGTTACTTTTGGAATTACTACTTCAGTTATTCTTGCGCGGTACAATTTTTGGAGTATTAAAGTAGTAATGACTGAGTTTTTTATTTCGATCGTCATTTTTATTTTAATAATAGAACTTTTTCTTGCAAACTCTATTCTTGATTTGTTTATAAAGACAGCCATCCTGTTGTTCATTGTTCTTTCGAGTTCATTTTTGGCAGGAAGTCTTCAGCGTGAGATTGAATCAAAAGAAAAGATTACGAGGCTTTTGCGTGACCTTGAGTTTCTTTCAAAACAGTTCAAGATTCTTGATAGGAAAAAATCAGAATTTCTTGCAATCTCATCTCATCATTTACGGGACCCGCTCACCGCAATTAACGGGTATGCTTCTATGCTCATGGAGGGGTCTTTTGGTGAGATCTCGCCCGCCCTCCACAGTGCTCTTGAAAAAATTTTTGAATCAAGCAAGCGCTTGATAACCATGGTGTCTGATTTTCTTGATATTTCACGTATTGAGAGTGGGCATATGAAGTATAATTTTGAAGAAGTTGATATGAAGAAAATAGTGGTTGAGGTTGGTGATGAAATGAAATTAAACGCTCAGCATGCGGGGCTTGTTTTCAACATGGATATCAAAGAAGGGGAATATGGGAAAGAGACATTTTTTACCATAGGGGATGCTGGCAAGTTAAGGCAAGTTATTTCGAACCTTATTGATAATTCAATAAAATATACACCTCATGGAGAAGTCATGATATCTCTAGAGAAAAGCGCTGATAGAAAGAAAATTATTTTTAGTATCACTGATACGGGAATCGGGATGAGCAAAGAAACTATTGGAAAGATTTTTAAAAAATTTAGTCGTGCGGATGGGGTGAGCAAACTTTACACGGAAGGCACTGGGCTTGGGCTCTACGTGGCAAAAGAAATTATGAAAAAACACGAAGGGCGTATCTGGGCAGATTCAAAAGGTGAGGGCGTTGGGTCATCTTTTCACCTTGAGTTGGAGGTAAAGTTATAAAATAGGGGAGGGTATACTGATATAGACAAAATATGTTTTAAACGCTAGTCTTTTTTTGGAAAAGGCCCTTTAAAAAGGTTTTTTTAGTTCATTCACAACACTCTAGGGGCATATCATGCATACCACTGAAACAATCCTTTCGGGCATTCGTGCTACAGGAAGGCTCCATTTTGGAAACTTCCTTGGCGCAGTTCAAAACTTCGTTAAATTCCAGCAACCCGGGAATACGTGTCTTTACTTCATCGCAGATTGGCATACCCTGACCACCCTTCAGAACCCTGAAGAGCTTCGGGGAAACCTGATCGAGATAGTGAAGGACTACATTGCCGCGGGTCTCGACCCAGAGCAGTCGACTATCTACGCTCAATCAAGTGTTCCGGAAATTTCGGAGCTTTGTTTGTACTTGAGTATGATTCAACCACTCGGAGACCTGGAGAGAATCCCAACGTTCAAGGATCTTATCCGTAAGAACCCTGACAATGTGAATTTAGGAATCGTCACATACCCAGTTCTTATGGCGGCTGACATCTTAGGGCCGAAGGCGACATTTGTTCCAGTTGGTGAAGATCAGGTTCCAAATGTTGAACTTGCACGGGCCTTGGCTCACAAGTTTAATAGTCGTTTTGGGGAAACGTTTATTATCCCCAACATGATGCAGCAAATGATTCGGGTGCCTGGTCTCGACGGAAGCAAGATGGGAAAGTCGGAATCGGATAATGCAATTGATATAAATTCCCCGATTTCTGTAATCAGGGAGCGTTATCTCAAAAAGGGGGTTACGGATATAGAGCGTAAACGCGCTTCGGATCCGGGTGACCCCTATGGTCGTTGTCAATCTGTGTACCCCGTACACGAGTTGGTTACGGCTGGCGAAACCGAAACACGAACTATTGCGAATGCTTGTCGCACCGCTCAGATAGGGTGCAAAGAATGTAAACATCGACTTGTAGACGGCATCGCCAAGATATTGGAACCGTTCCAAGCAGCACGCGCTGAACTTTCTGAAAAGGATGACTATATCGAAGAAATCCTCCATGAAGGTGGCAAAAAAGCACGTGTGATGATTTGCGAAACAACTATGGATGTCCGCGAGAAAATGGGCATCGTTATCTATTAACTCAAATAAGTGAAAGGAGAATGTTATGGAACAACAGCTCTTAAAATCCGAGAACCTTGATCTCAAGGAACTCGGGAAGCGTCTTTATGGTGTGGATATGCTCATCGTTGCATTATTGAAGCGTCGGATGGATCTGGCTCTTCAAGTAGGCGAGTACAAGATCGAAAAAGGACAAAAGATTTTTCGCGCAAGCGTTGAGTCGAAACGACTAGCTCAGGTACGAGCTGAGGCACGCAGGTGCAAGTTAAGCCCGCATTTTGCCGCATCAATCTTGTATCAGGCTATCGATGAGTCCTGTAAGCAGCAAATGATTCAATTGCAGAATGCAGCTACCTGCCGTCGCAAACGTCCAAAGACTGAAGACGATTGGTACCGCTTACTGAAAAAGAATTTGTTGCTTTTAGCAAAGCGGTGGGCTTATTCTTACGACGAGGACTATGACAAAGCTTTCTTCGCGACACACACCTATCTCGAGTTTGAGGAAGAAATTCTTAAGCAAGAAATAAAGCAGGTTGCCAGAAATGGGCTTGCTTTGGATCTAGGGTGTGCGACGGGCAGGTTAGCCGTAAAGCTCACGTCTTCGTTTGACCAGGTCGTCGGCTACGACATAAGCCCTCACATGGTAAAGAAGGCTAATGAAAAGACGGGCGAATTTCCAAATCTTTCTTTTGTCGAAGCTGACATAGAAAATGGAATTCCTCTGCCAGATAATTCGGTGTCGTTGGTGGTCATGAATCTTGGGACTGCGAGTGACATTCGTGATATTTCTGGAGTTCTCAAAGAAGTTGAGCGTGTTCTCGAGACAGGCGGAAGATTTTTCTTTTCGTTCTACAATCGGGATGGGCTCTTGTATCAGTGGGACTTTGTTCCTTGGCCAGTTGGGCTTGCTGCTGAAATTAATGTTCATAAGCATTGCTTGGATGTCCATGTGGGCGCAAAGGTTTTATCTGTGTACGCACGTCCGTATAGCGTTAAAGAAGTAGAAAGTTTGTTCTCGTCGTCGATGAAGGTTTTAAAAGTTCTGACACATCCAACGATTAGTTCAATTCTTCCGCATACTTTGTTTGAGGGGAAGCCAGCTATTCAGAAGTCGATGGTAGATATCGATCGCCAGCTTTCAATAGCGAGTCATGGTGCATACATTTTGGACACGATTGTCGGGTGGGCCAGCCGTTGTTTTGGTTTATGTGCGAAATCGATGAGTGTGCGTGCATAAACATGAGGATGATGTAGGTCTTCGAAACTCAGGCTTGTGTAAGGCTTGGGTTTCTTTTTATAAACGGGTATCATGTAGTAAATACTATGAAGATAGAATACGATAAACAAGTTCAGGGAGGTGGTGGTGAAAATATCCTAGTTATTGGGTGTGTTCACGGAGATGAATTGATTGGAGAGAAAGTAATCAAGGAACTTCGTAAACTCACTGTTCAAAATGGGACGTTAGTGACTGTGATTGCAAATACGCGCGCGATGAAAGAAGGCAAGCGGGTTATTGACCAAGACCTCAATCGGGTATTCCCAGGGAACCCGCAAGGAAACCACGAGGAACAGTTGGCGCACTCGCTAATCCCGTTATTAAAAGAAGTTGATATTGTTTTGGATATTCACTCGACGACAACAGACACCACTTCAGCAATTATTCTTACAAAAGTAAATCAATCTATCAAGCAACTGCTTTTAGTTTTTAATCCCAAGAAGGTTGTTGTGATGGAAAAGAAAGTTGGAAAAACTGCGCTTACTGGGTTTTGTAAAGCAGGTATTTCTTTTGAGTACGGTAAGGATAAAAGCGAGAAGGCATACAAAGAAACTCTTATGGATATCATAAAAATCCTTGAAGGATACGGAGTGATAAAAGGAAAGAAAAAAAAGATATCTAAACCTACACATAAAACAGAATATTTTGAGGTACTTGGTGTACTCGTTCGACCAAATGGTTTAAAACTTGAGAAAAAGATAAAAAACTTTTCACTTGTGCGAAAAGGGGAGGTTGTCGCTAGAGGTGGCGTGCATCTGCAAAAAGCACCACGCAATTTTTATCCACTTTTGTTTGGCCCCGTATCATATAAAGAGATTTGGGGTTTTATGGCAAAGAAAGTAAAGAGTATTTAATTAAAAGAACAAGTGTTTACGTACTACGAATTCCTTTTGAAAAAAGCTTGGTTTCTGGTAGTATAGGGGAATGAAGAAAACACTATTAGCGGGGATACAACCATCGGGAACTGTCCATATCGGTAATTATTTTGGTGCAATGCGCCAGTTTGCTGACCGTCAGGACGACTACCAGCAGTTTATTTTTATTGCAAACTATCATGCACTTACGAGTGTTTCTGACGGGGAAAAGCTTAAGAGACTTACTCTTGAAGTTGCGATGGATTATCTTGCTATTGGTGTTGATCCAAAAAAGACCGCAATATTCATGCAGTCTGATGTTCCCGAGGTTACCGAGCTTGCGTGGATTTTCAATACTATTACTACAGTACCATACCTCGCACGCGCGACTGCGTTCAAAGATGCTGAGGTAAAAAACAAAGAAGTGAATGTCGGGCTTTTTGATTACCCTATTCTCATGGCGGCAGATATATTGATATACAGTGCTGACGTGGTTCCTGTAGGGCTTGATCAAAAGCAACATATTGAGATTGCACGTGACACAGCGCAAAAGTTCAATCGCGTGTTTGGCGACACGTTCAAGACTCCAGAACCAATGATTCTTGAAAATGTTAAAACTGTTCCTGGCACCGATGGTCGCAAAATGAGTAAAAGTTACGGAAACACAATTCCGCTTTTTGGAACTGATGAAGAAATCAGGAAGGCCGTAATGAGTATCCCCACAGATTCGAAGGGTGTCGAGGAGCCAAAAGACCCAAATGGTTGCAAGGTGTTTGCAATGCACGAGCTTTTTCCTGGTGACGAGCTGGAAGCACTTCGCACACGTTATCTTGCAGGGGGTATTGGCTATAAGGAGTCAAAGGATTTATTGGTGGCAAAAATAATCAACTTTATTTCGCCGATGCGTACACGCCGTGAGGAGATTGCGCGTAATCCTGACGCTGTGCTAAAAATCTTGAAAGAGGGTGGGGAAGTGGCACGTGCAGAAGCTCAAAAGAAGATGCAAGAAGTGCGAGAGAAAGTGGGGTTAACTTTAAAATAACATTATGAATTTTTTTGAAGAAGTAGCAAAAAATAACGGAAAGCTTATCAATACAGAGCAAATTGCTTTTGAAATTGCTCAAGCAACACAAATGCAACTCATGAAGGACGCTGGCACGGATGTGGGAAGCTGGATTACGGTAAACAGTGAACGGTTCCGCGCTCTTATGCAAGACCCAGGGCTTAATTTGGTTGAACGACTTGCAAACAGGGAAACACGTACTGAAGCGATGGAGGAAATAAAAAGCAAACTTTATAATTAATATTATTATGGAACGAACATACGTTAAAGACTTAAAAGAGAAAATCGGGCAGGAAATATCTATTTCTGGGTGGGTTGATGTTCGTCGTGATCAAGGGAAGATGGTTTTTATCGACTTGCGTGATGTCACCGGCAAAGTCCAAGCAGTCGTTCTTCCTATGCATACCGAGGCACTTGAGGTCGCACAGCGTGTTCGCCCAGAGTGGGTGGTATCTGTGTCTGCTAAGGTAAATAAACGCCCTGATCGTAATATTAAAGAAGGCGTATTGAATGGGGACATTGAACTTGAAGTTTTAAATATTGAGGTTTTGAATGAAGCGCAGACACCACCGATGGATGTAACTTCAGACGGTCACGAAATTGGTGAAGAAACGCGCCTTAAATATCGCTACCTTGACCTTCGTCGTCCCCGCCTTCAGCATAATTTGCGTTTACGTCATGCAATCGCGCTTTATGTACGCAATTTTCTTTCAAATCGTGGATTTATTGAAATAGAAACTCCTCTCCTTACCAAATCAACCCCCGAGGGTTCTCGAGACTATGTGGTACCTTCACGTATTGAACAAGGAAAGTTCTATGCGCTTCCGCAATCACCCCAACAATACAAACAGTTACTTATGGTTGCAGGTATGGAGCGATATTTTCAAGTTGCGCGTTGCATGCGTGACGAGGATACTCGTGGCGACCGTCAGCCAGAGTTCACTCAGCTTGATATGGAGCTTTCCTTTGCAACTCAGGAGGACATTATGAAGCTCAACGAGAAACTTTTGATTGAACTTGTACAAACTTTGACCCCCGAAAAGAAAATTCAAACGATCCCATTTCCGCGTATTACCTATAAAGAGGCAATGGAAAAATATGGCAATGATAAGCCTGATATGCGTGAAGACAAAAATGACCCTAACCTTTTGGCATTTTGTTGGGTTATCGATTTTCCTTTTTTTGAAAAAGACAAAATGGGAGGATGGACGTTTACTCACAATCCGTTTTCTGCGCCACAGCAAGAGCACTACGAAGATTTAATGCAAAAGAAAAATATTGGGGATATTCTTGCTACGCAGTATGATATTGCGCTTAACGGTTTTGAGATTGGTGGTGGGAGTATTCGTAATCATCGCCCTGAGTCGCTCATCAAAGTTCTCGAGATTATGGGGCATACCGAAGAAAACATTCGCTCAAATTTTGGGCATATGCTTGATGCGTTTTCGTATGGCGCGCCTCCTCACGGTGGTATTGCCTGGGGACTCGACAGGCTTGTGTCGTTACTTACGAATGAGCCAAATATTCGTGAAGTTATTGCATTTCCAAAGACAGGCGAAGGTCGCGACCTCATGATGGAGGCACCGTCTGAAATTAGCGCAGAGCAGTTGCAGGAGTTGGGGGTAGGGATTTCAAACAGGAAATAAAAAATATGGCTAAAAATAAACAATCGGGAGATGATGGGGAAAATGAAGTTTGCAACCTTGTGCCATGTCCAAATTGTAACAAGAAACTTATGTTGCTTCCGCCGAGCTATCCACTTTATGATGTTCAGTGTGTTGGATGTAGTTTCCGAGCCCAAGTAAAAACTAATAATGTAAAACCGAAATCACAAATTTTTGGAGCAGGATGGGATATTATAGAAAAAGTATTAAAATCAGGGTTCATAACACCACCACTAATTACAAATTTTAAATGGAAAGATGGGGAGGGTGAGCATCAAGAGATAAGATTTTATCCATTTATACCAAAGAAAAATCTAAAGATGCACAAATTATCATCGACCGCAAGAAGAGCAAATTACAAGATGTTTAATTACATTGGTATCGATAAATTACCATATTTTATTTCATATATAAAACTATAATGTGATTTATTTTTAAAATAGATGACCTCCCCATACCAAATCAAAACAGAAGTATTTGAAGGACCGCTGGAGCTCTTGCTTGACCTTGTGGAAAAGCGGAAACTTTTTATCAACGAGATTTCACTTGCGACGGTTACTGATGACTACGTAGCACACCTCAAACAATTTGAAAAAATGCCGGTTGATTTCGTTTCCAACTTTCTCATTGTTGCTTCTACTTTGGTGCTCATTAAATCAAAGTCGCTTCTTCCAACTCTTAATCTGACCCCTGAGGAAACGCAAGACATTGACGAGCTTGAACGACGGTTGAGAGAATATCAGAAAATTCGTGAGCTTGCTGTTGGGGTGAAGCAAATGTTTGGCGCCAATATTTCTTTTCCAAAAGGACAGTCGCGAGAGCGCGCGGTGGTGTTCACGCCGAGCGAAGAAATTACGCTTACGGGGATTAGGGAAGCAATACAATCTGTGATTGCTTATTTCCCCAAAAAGGTGACGCTCCCCAAGGTTTTGGTCAAAAAGGTAGTATCTCTCGAGGAAATGATGGATCGCCTTGCTACGCGCATTACAGGCAGTTTCAAGATGAGTTTTCGTGAGTTTGCGGGGGTGGGGAAGGAGGAAAAGGTAAATATCATCGTGAGTTTTCTTGCTATGCTGGAACTGGTAAAGCAGGGAATGATTGCCGTAACCCAAGGTGCTCATGGCGACGATATTCAAATAGAAACCAATGTCGTAGAGACACCGCATTATGGCGGGCCTCCGTTACGGTAATTTATCTTGTTATTGTTGTTTGTCATTGCGAGGCACGAAGCAATCTAGCGTTTAAACATGGATTGCTTCGTGCCTCGCAATGACGGAGAGAGATAGGCCAACGCTCGCTAGGTTTAACATCATTATGAAAAAAAATACTATTTATATTATTGTGCTTGTCATTGCAATTTTCATTGCTGGATTTTTTATTCACCTCTTTATCAAGAATTATAGGCACCTACAAAATAGTGGTGCATTTCGGTCGACTCCGCACACGTATCGACAGGCACTCAATGAGCGGGCTCCCATCACTGACCCACACGCTATCGAAGCATGGATGACGTTTGATTATGTGAATAAAATGTTCAATCTCCCTGTTGATTTTTTAAGGACAGAGATGGGGGTAACGAGTACAAAGTATCCTCGACTCACTCTTTATCATGAAGCAAAATTGCAACAAATTCCCGAACCAATTTTTTTAGAAAGAGTAAAAAATGCAGTTCTCCAGCACGCGACCTCAACGCCACAAAAATAATTATTTCGTATGGAAACAATCCTCGGATCATTTTTATCTTTTCTTCTCCTCTACAAATATACCGCGCTCTTTGTCGTTTCTTTTTTTGCAGCTTTTTTGCTACCACTTCCTTCAAGTAGCACCCTTGCGGGTTCGGGAGCATTTGCTTCACAGGGATATTTTAGTTTAGCGATGGTATTGTTTGTGGCGCTCCTCGGAAATATCGGAGGAGACCTTGCGGGATATTTTCTTGCCCGACGATACGGAGAAGAATTTATGCGGAAGATTGGCTTTAAGAAAGTTTTTAGCTCGCGTTACTACAAGTCTGTCGTTGATTATTTGACGGGCGCCCCGCATTCGCTTATCTTTTTTAGCCGTTTCTTACCCGAAGTGGGTCCTGCCGTAAATATCCTTGCGGGGATTACTGGCGTGCCGGTGCGTACCTTCCTCGTCGTTGATATTATTGGCGAAGTTTCCTACGTTCTCCTTTATGGACTCGTCGGGTTTTTTATGGGGAGTGGGTGGGAGAACAATATGAGCTTTCTCGTCGAGGGAGGCATGGTGATGCTCTCGCTCGGTATCGTGATGGCGCTCATTCAGTATCTCCTTTTTCGCGCGCGATAAGTATTTCCTCTTCGCACTGACAATATGTTAGAATATCAAAATGAATAGTGAATTAGATATTTCAGCAAGAATAGAGGCGCTCATCTTTTTTAAGGGGGAACCCGTGACTGTTGCCTTTTTGGTAAAAACGCTAGGTGTTTCAGATGAAGAAGTGCGAGGAGGTCTCACGACGTTGGAGCAGTCTCTTTCTGGTCGCGGAATTGTATTGATGAAAAACGATGATGAATACATGCTCAGTACTGCGCCACAAATGGGACAAATAATAGAAACGATTATTAAAGACGAGCTTGCAAAGGAGCTTGGTAAGGCAGGGCTCGAGACACTCGCTATCGTGCTCTATCGTGGGCCAGTACTTCGCAGTGAGATAAACTACCTTCGGGGGGTAAACTCGAATTATATTTTGCGCGCTTTGCTGGTGCGTGGTTTAATCGAGAAAGTGGAGCAGGGGAGTCGCAGTACAGCGTATCGCCCTACGTTTGAGCTTTTGTCCTATATGGGGGTAAGTAAAGTAGAGGATTTGCCAGGATATGAAGATACCACTAAAGCGGTCGAAGAATTTCATGAGGAAAATGACAACAATGGACACAAAGAAGAAGGAGACGGAGTGGGTACTCCAGGAGGGACGGCTTAAATATATTGCACTACTTCTTGCTGGTGGGGCGCTAATCGCAGTTCTTTTACAGGGGCTTCTTTATATTATTTCTCCTTCGCAAAATAAAGGAGGCAATCAGAGTTCAAAAGGAGCAACAGCACAAGAGCAGGCCAACTCTTTTTCCAAGGTTTCTCTTGAGGCTCATGCGGTATATGTTCTCGACTTAAAAACGGATGCTGTTCTCTTTGAAAAAAATGGACAAGAAAAACTTCCCCTCGCTTCCGTAACTAAGACCATGACGGCACTTCTTGCGCGAGAAAATATTTCTCAAAATGCGGTAATCACGCTTTCAAAAGACGATCTCGCTGCTGAGGGGGATTCGGGACTACGTACAGGGGAGCGTTGGCGCGTGGAAGATCTTTTGAATATGATGCTTATCATATCCTCGAATGATGCCGCGCATGCGATCGCAGGTTTTGTAGGTGGAGGCAATCAAAATGTCGAGCGCGGGACACCAGAAGCACGAGCGCGATTTATCGCTATGATGAACGAGAAAGCTCACATGCTAGGACTTTCTCAGATGGAATTTTTTAATGAATCAGGACTTGATATTATTGATGCAAAAAAAGGGGCACCCGCACGTGCTGGGGGGTACGGCTCTGCGCATGATGTGGCACTACTTTTTGCAGAGCTTTGGAAAAAATATCCTGATACCGTAGAGATAACCACGCACAAAGTCGCGCGTATTGTTTCGCAGAGTGATATTGCACATATTTTACCCAATACCGACGAAATCACCGGGCAGATCCCTGGATTGATTGCTTCAAAAACTGGCTACACGACCCTCGCGGGGGGTAATCTTGTGGTAATTTTTGACCGTGGCATTGGTGATCCTGTAGTCGCGGTAGTCCTCGGCTCTACCTATAAAGGCCGTTTTGATGATATGCAGAAGATTGTGGAGGTGGTGAGAAACGTGGTACAATAAAACTATGGAAAAGGCACCGCAGATTAGAGCTATAGGGAATGCAAGCGTAGAAGAAAAAGAGAAAGCAAAAGATGACTTGCACGACCTTCTTTTTAGTCATTTTGAATCATTGAAACCAGGAGATGTAGGTGAATTAAAAAAGTTGGAGTATCCAAAATCTGAGACCGAAATTGCTTGTATTAATTTTGCAAACAAAAAGACGGATGAGTTGATGCAAGAAGCAGGGGTGGCTCCGTATGATATTCCTGTACAAAATTTTCATATTATCCCGCCAGAATTATTTAAAAAAATAAGTAATAGCGATAGTGCGTCTGCTACCACGTATACAACACAACAGGGCATTATTTTTGATGCGGAACTATTTCGCACAAATCCGGTATATTTTGGGGCAGTTGCCATGCATGAGGCTCTACATTTAAAAGCACATCTGTCTCTTGAGGTAAACAAGGACGAAGAGGGTGTGGACGTTACTCATTATCGTAAAGGAGTAACAATTCAAGCACTACAGAAACATGGATATAATGGTGCATACCACCAGCATTTTAAGGGATTGCATGAAGCTATTGTTGCAACGCAAGAGAAAAGAATACTCAGGGATCTTTTGGAGCTACCAGAACTATCTAATGAAAAAAAGTGGCTTCTGTCGGAGAAAGCACAGGAAATAAGAAGAGAACTTGTTCAAAAAAAAGGAATTCCTGAAGATGATTTTATTTGGGTTGGAGAAGAAAAGAACGATTGGGAAACCGTATACTATAAAACACAGAGAGAAGTACTTGATTATGTTTGTAGTGAAATACAAAAACAATTTTCAGGTACATACAAAGATACTGATGAGGTGTTTAAAGAATTTTTGAAATCTAATTTTACAGGGCGACTTTTGCCTATCGCTCGTCTTACTGACAAAACCTTTGGGGAGGGGAGTTTTCGTTTGTTGGGGAATATGGGCACAGAAGAAAGTAGTGGCGTGTTACACCTGGAATCCTTGAAGAAAGCGCGCATGAGGCAGGTGAGAGACGCGGTGGTCTAAAAGTCCTATTCATATATGAATTATCTTTATCACGGTGTGCCAGAAAAGATGCAGGGGGATTTTTTGTACCCGCTTAACGTTCTTAAGGATAGAGATCCAGAAGTATACCTGCAGGAAGTAAAAAAATATGCCGGGCGAGAGAGACTTTTAGGGAAGAGGGTAGGAGTTCTCGATTGTTTATGGAATGATGTTGTTCATTTGACTGCTGTCCCTCCTGCCCAAATTAAAAAGAACTTGATAGAGGGTGGTTTTGGAAAGAAGCCTCTATCATTTTTTAAAATCCCTATCGAAATGATACAAGGAGAACAGAGCGTTGCCTTTACTTATCGTCACGATGGGCAAGGCATTTCTGAGATCAACGAATATGAAAAATTTGACCCTGCAAAAATGGACGTATATAGTGCAGTGCCCAGAGAGGCCACTGCACATTATAAGCAGTGTAAAAAAGAAGGTAAGAAGCCTTTTTTGTTTCGTTTTACGCCCCACATCCTTTCTTGTGGAAGCATCGACATTCGCGGACTAGAAATTATCACGGTTTAGGGGTACGTTTGCTTGCTTGTCCATTTGACGATATACTACGAGTATATCTATGCCTATCGACGTTGTAAAAATTTTTCTTCCTACGGCCGTTGCCTTTTTTGTGGGTATTGTAATGACGCCGATTCTCACGAATTTTCTCTATCGTCACAAAATGTGGAAGAAATCGAGTGTGAAGCTCACCATGGACGGAAGGGAAGCGACTATTTCGAGTAAACTTCATAATGACGAGGAGCGAAAGACGCCTCGCATGGGTGGAGTCGTAGTGTGGGGGTCGGTACTCCTTACGGTAGCTATCTTTTTTATTCTTGCAACAGTATTCCCTGAAAGTATTTTTGCGAAGCTTTCATTTCTCTCACGTAACCAAACATGGCTTCCACTTTTTACCCTCATTGCAGGTGCGCTCTGCGGACTTGTTGATGATTACCTTGTTTGTCGCGAAGCTGGTACCTACGCGGGAGGTGGGCTTTCACTTCGTGTACGTCTCGCATTTGTGTCAGTGCTCGCTTTGTTGGGAGGGTGGTGGTTCTATGCAAAGTTAGGAATGGATAGCGTTCATATTCCTTTTGTTGGTGATGCTCACTTAGGGCTTCTGTTTATTCCTCTATTCATTATTTTTATGATTGGCATTTATTCAGGGGGGATTATTGATGGTATTGACGGACTTTCAGGAGGTGTCTTTGCTTCAATTTTTTCTGCATATACGATCATTGCATTTTCTCAAGGACAGATTGATCTTGCTGCGTTTTCAAGTGTTGTTGTGGGTGGACTTTTAGCATTTTTGTGGTTCAATATTCCCCCTGCGCGATTTTTTAATTCAGAAACAGGCACTATGGCGCTTACTACTTCTCTTGTTGTTGTGGCCTTTCTCACCAAAGCAGTTCTCGTGCTTTTGATTGTCGCTTTTCTCCTCATTGCTACGAGTGCTTCAAGTAGTATACAGATTCTCTCAAAGAAGTTTCGTAAAGGAAAAAAAGTTTTTGTCGTGGCACCCTTGCATAATCACTTTCAGGCAAAAGGTTGGCCACCGTACAAGGTGGTAATGCGCTATTGGGTACTCTCTATTATTTTCGCGATTATGGGGACGATTATCGCATTAATAGGATAGGGTGCTATCTAAGTAGTTCGCTTGTAATGAAAAATGAAAAAAAATAACTCAATCGATAAAGTGTTTCTTGGTCTCGCGCTCGCCCTTGCACTCCTGGGTCTTTTTGTTTTTACGTCTGCCTCATTCGGACTTTTTGCGCGAAAAGGGTTCTCTTTGCAAGATCTCTTCTTCGATCAGGTTGCTCTCGGTTTGGTGTTGGGTCTCATTGCAATGATTGTCGCCATTCGTTTTCCTTTGGATCTTTTACGTAAATACTCGCTACATCTTTTTATTGTTTCAATTTTTTTAACCATTCTTGTTTTTGTTCCTCATATTGGGCTCGAAAAAATTAAAGGAGCGCACCGGTGGATAGACCTTCGCTTTACTTCATTCCAGCCATCTGAAGCGCTCAAGCTTGCTACGGTAATCTATTTTGCTTCACTTCTCCCTCTTTTTAAAAATCGTATTCATGAAATCAAATACGCTCTAGGAATCTTTTTTGGTATTGTTGCGGTACCAGCACTGCTTCTCCTTAAAGAGCCTGATACGGGGACTCTGGCTGTTCTTTTTGCAGCTCTTTTAACAATGCTTATTGCAGGGGGAGCGAAATTGCGGCATTTTTTTGTTGTCGTTATTATTGCGGTACTTTCGATATGGGTACTTGCGTTGGCAAAACCCTATATCATGGAGCGGGTACTTACTTTATTTGATTCATCACGTGACCCTCAAGGGTCAAGCTATCAAATTCAAAAATCACTTCTTGCTATTGGGTCAGGTGGTATCACTGGGCGTGGATTTGGGCAGAGTATTCAAAAATTTGGTTCACTCCCTGAACCAACAGGGGATTCGATTTTTGCTGTTGTCGGTGAAGAATTCGGGTTTGTGGGAGGAGCGTTGATTATTATACTTTTTTTCCTCTTTGGTCTTCGGGGGATTCAGATTGCACGCCGGGCACCTGATATGTGGAGTGGACTTTTAGCCACTGGAATTGTTATACTGATTATATCGCAGTCATTTGCGAATATTGCAGCAATGCTTGGGCTAATCCCGCTTACGGGAGTGCCTTTGGTTTTTGTGAGCCATGGAGGAACAGCTCTCCTTTTTGCTTTTCTCGAAATCGGTATATTGCTCAATATCTCTAAGAGAAATTAAGGAGTGTAGCAACTATAATTTCTCTTACCCCGTTAAATGATTTCAAATTCGTGTTTTGTTGTAGTTTTGTGTTAAAATCAACAAAAGGTTGTGAAATTGCTCACTAAAAACATACAGAAAATTTGGAATCGCGATTTGCAAAATCGCATTTAACTGGGTGTAAGTTTTCTGATTTCACTCCGTTCAATAATAAAAACTAACATGAAAATTCTTTTTACCGGTGGAGGTAGTGGTGGACATTTTTACCCCATTATCGCCGTTGCAGAAAAATTAAATATTCTCCTTGAACGCGAAAAGATTGCAAGCGTTAATTTTTATTACATGTCGACTGAGCCTTACAATGAAGGACTTTTATCTGATAATAAAATTAAATTCATACCCGTCACTGCAGGTAAAGTTCGGGGCTATTTCTCGGTCCTTAATTTTGTTGATTTTTTCAAAATGGGGTGGGGTATGGTCAAAGCCTTTTTTCAACTTTTTGCCTTATATCCTGATGTAATTTTTAGTAAAGGTGGGTTTCCTAGTTTCCCTGTTCTTTTTGCTGCACGCTTTTTTCGTATTCCTGTAATTATCCATGAATCAGACAGTGCTCCAGGGCGTGTAAATGCGTGGGCAGGATCATTCGCACAAAAGATTGCGATATCGTATCCCGAAGCTGCACAATTTTTCCCTGCAGGGCGTACGGCACTTACGGGAAATCCCGTTCGTCAAGAAATCTTGCGCCCAACGGGAAAAGACGCATTCAAAGAGCTCGGTCTCGACCCTACTATTCCTGTCCTCTTGATTCTCGGAGGATCTCTCGGTGCGCAAATAATAAACGCGCAATTTGAAACTCTTGCTCCGCGTCTTGTTGATAAGTATCAAATTATCCATCAAACAGGAGAGGGTAATCTTGAGAGTGTGCGTACTACCGTTACAGGTCTTCTTGGCAACAGTCCCTACGCTTCACGGTATCATCTCTACGGGTACCTTAATACTGAAACGATGAAGCTTGCGGCCGAAGCTGCTACCGTTGTTGTTTCTCGCGCAGGGTCAGCAATTTTTGAGATTGCGGCGTGGGGTATTCCTGCGATTATCATCCCTATTACTGAATCAAATGCAAATCATCAACGAAAAAATGCTTATGCGTACGCACGCGCAGGTGCAGCGCTTGTAATAGAAGAGGCAAACCTTGGTCCAAATATTCTCCTCTCTGAAATTGATAATCTTATGTCAGACGAAAAAAGGAGAGGTATGATGAGAGAATCAGCAAAGGCATTTTCTCATGTTGATGGTGCAGAAAAAATAGCAGAACAACTCGTCGCCGTTCTCTTGCGTCATCAAATCCCTTCTGCCCTATGAGTAACGTAGTCACCCGATTCGCGCCCTCGCCCACAGGTGTCCTCCATATTGGCTCAGTGCGCACTGCGCTCTATTCGTGGCTCTATGCGCGACAGCATGGAGGTATGTTTATTTTACGTATCGAAGATACCGATAAAGAACGCTCAAAAAAAGAATTTGAGGAAAATATTATTGATGGACTTGGTTGGTTGGGGCTGACGCACGATGAATTCTATCGTCAGTCAGAACGAGGAGCCATTTATAAAAAACATCTTGAAACACTTATCACAAATGGTACAGCGTACCTCTCAAAAGAAGAAGTCACTGAAGAGGGTCAGCGTGCTGAAGTAATTCGTTTTAAAAATCCCAATCGAGTCGTTACATTCCATGATGAAGCGCGGGGAGATATTTCTTTTGATACTACTGAGCTTGGAGATTTTGTTATCGCAAAAGATTTCGATACCCCTCTGTATCATTTTGCTGTTGTTGTCGATGATTTTGAAATGGGGGTAACGCACATTATCCGCGGAGATGACGGTATATCTAATACACCACGTCAAATACTCATTCAAGAAGCGCTCGGAGCCCCTCGTCCCGCTTATGCGCATTTACCGATGATACTCGCTCCGGATCGTTCAAAGCTTTCAAAACGTCACGGTGCCCTTGCAGTGACTGAATATCGCGATGAAGGATACCTCCCCCAGGCAATATTAAACTTTGTGGCACTTATGGGGTGGAACCCCGGCAATGATCAAGAAATTATTTCTCTTGATGAGATGATGAAGCTTTTTAGTCTTGAGAAATTACAAAAAGCAGGCGCTGTTTTTAATATCGATAAGTTGAAATGGTTGAATAAACACTACCTGAAGCTTCTTTCTCCAGAAAGGGTAGGGGAGGCCCTTCTTGCTTATTTTCCCGACGATCTTCGTAATCAAGTTTCGCAAAATCCGATAATTTTTTCAAAAATTATTCCCCTTATTCTCGACCGCATCTCAACTTTTTCTGAAGTGCAATCTCTTGTGGAAGAAGGCGAGCTTACTTACTTTTTTGAAGACCCGCGTTACTTATTTGAATCGCTTTTATGGAAAGACGAACGAGATCCAATGCGTGCAATCGTGCATGTTGACAAATCTATAGAACTATTGCATGGTATACCTTCTGAAAATTTTACGATTGAGGGCGTAAAGCTTGCTCTTTGGGATTATGCTACGGAGGTCGGTAGGGGAAATGTTCTCTGGCCAATGCGCTACGCATTATCAGGGCGAGATAAATCGCCCGATCCTTTTACCCTCGCAGAGATTCTTGGAAAAGAAACAACACTTCGTCGTCTTGAGACAGCAAAAAGGCTCTTACAGTCATAAATGAAGTACTATGCGTAAATTTCTTTATCAACTTGGTGTGTTGCTAACGTTAGGAGGACTTATCCTTACTACACATTCTTTCGTTTACGCACAGACTATTGAGGAATTGCAAACAAAGATTTCTGCAAAAAATGAAGAGATACGGAAGCTTGAAGAATCGATAAAACAGCACCAAGACGATCTTGTCGTATTGGGTGCTCAAAAGAAGACATTAAAAAATTCCATTGCAGAACTCGATGTCTTACAAAGGAAACTCAATGCCGATCTTAAGCTGACACAGGTAAAAGTTGATACAACAGACCTTACGTTGCGCAAACTTGGTTCGGAGATATCAATTAAAGAAAATGAAATTAGCACTCATCAATCAGCGCTCAGAGAAGCAATCCAGGCAATCTATCAACGCGATGAATACTCGCTCCCCGAAGTCGCCCTTTCAAATGAGAGTTTTTCTGGATTTTGGGGAGATCTAGAATCCCTGAATCAATTTAGTGATAAAATTGAACAAAATGTCGGGTTGCTGAGGGTTTTAAAAGGAGACCTTGAGGACAAAAATATTGTTCAAGAAGCCGAGAAGAAGAAACTGATAGGTTTGAAAACTGAGCTTGGTGACCGTAAAAAAATTACTGATGCAAACAAGAAAGAGCAAGCAAAGCTCCTTGCTCAAACGAGTAATCAAGAAATAAAATTCAAGAAGATGTTGAGTGCTGAGCTAGCGTTAAAAGATGCTGTTGAACAAGAACTGCGAAGTTATGAGTCTTCACTCAAGTTTATTCTTGACCCCTCGTCGATTCCTCCTCGCGGGACAAAAGTTTTTTCGCCACCACTTAACAAACTCGTGATAACTCAGCAGTTTGGCAAGACAAGCTCGTCGGGGCGGTTGTACGCGTCAGGAACGCATAATGGAACGGATTTTCGCGCACTTGTCGGTACCCCCGTGAAGGCCATGCTCAGTGGAACAGTAATAGGGACAGGGGATACCGATATCGTGTGTAAGGGGGCATCCTATGGTAGATGGGTGCTTATCCGACACAACAATGGACTCGCGACCCTCTACGGTCATTTTTCTGTGGTGAAAGTTTCTCAAGGACAGGAAGTAAACACTGGTGAACTTATTGGGTACAGTGGAAATACGGGATATTCAACAGGTCCACATTTGCATGTTACTGTTTTTGCTGCCGCGGCAGTCAAAGTAGAAAGTCTTCCTAGTAAAGCATGCGGAGGAAGAGTGTATACAATGCCGTTGGCAGCAATCAATGCGTACCTTGATCCGATGGATTATTTGTAAAATAAAAGTTACAATGGGAAAAATGAAAAGAAACATTTCAAAAAATAAAGGATTTATTCAGTTGGTGATACTTGCAATTGTAATCATTGCGACCTTAGCATATTTCAAAATCGATTTACGAACTTTGCTCAATAGACCTGAGCTTCAAAAAGTATGGGGGATTTTTGTAAGTGCATGGACACTCTATATCAAGCCATTATTTTGGTTTCTCTTTACGAGTATTTCTGGATTGTTTGTGAAGTAAAAATACACACGGGTTGTTTTTTCTTTTTGTATTTATAAAAATGAGAACCAGGTTTTTGCGGAAAAGAAAACAATAGAAGGTACATAGAAGGTACAGAAGAAGCGTCTTCAAGTAATAAGAAGTAAGGAGTAGAAAGCACCTACTTGGGAAAGAATCCCTAAAAGTAGGTGCTTTCTGCGATAGGGGGTTTAATTTATCTATACTACGTCGCAAAAGATATATTGTGCGACGTAGTGCTGATAAAGAATAAGGATCTTTTAGGCCCTTTACCCTATTTGTTCCCTATGCCGAGGATCCTCCTGTAGTGTGTAGGGCGTTACTTGTCTTTCTTATAAAATTCCCTGAGCGGGCACGCTGTGTGTTTACAATGTGCAGGACAATATTCTCTTCCGTATAAAATAATGAGGTGCGAAAATCTAACCCAATCTTTTTTTGGAACAACTTCCATCAAGTCACGCTCTATTTTTATCGCATCACTATGCTGAGTGAGTCCAAGGAGTCGTGCAATACGGATGACGTGCGTATCGACTGCAATACCCTCGGCACTGCCATAGAGTTCACCCAAGACGACATTTGCAGTTTTTCTTCCTACTCCTGGAATGGTAACCATCTCCCCCATCGTTTTTGGAATCTTTCCGTCAAAATTTTCCTTGACTGCTTGTGCCGCCTTGAGAATACTTTTTGTCTTCGCACGATAAAATCCCGTGGAATAAATATCCTGCTCAAACTCTTTCGCATCTGCCCGTAGATAGTCATCGAGCACGCGGTATTTTTTAAAAAGAGACTTCGTGACCTCGTTCACCCTTTTGTCCGTGCATTGTGCTGATAAAATGACTGCCACGAGAAGTTCAAAGGGTTTCGCATAATGAAGTGCGCAGGCAGGCTCAGGGAAAAGCTGGGTAAGGATGCGTATGATTTCAGGTATTTGGAGTCTTTGCGAGTAGGTATTCCGACGTGGCAATCCAGTACCCATTATCTTAGGCAAGTTGGTATTTTCTTTTTTCATATTTTATAAAGCCATCTTTTATGAGTGCTTCGAGTGCTTCTGTTGTTCGTGGGTCACCGTCGCATATTTTTTTTATAGAGAGTATTGCCTTCGGCTCATCACCTAGCACACGAATTATTTTACCGCGTAATTCACGGAGCGAACCTTTAAACGTACTTTGTTTCGTATAATGCTTGCTCTGTTTGTTGTGGTTTGTTTTTGTAATTTTTGGTAATTGCGCGCCATAGTCCATGAGTGCGTAGTACCATTCGCGTGGGTTGTCAGTATCAAGCGTTGTTTGTATGAGGGGTAAAATTTCTTGGTCGCTCACTTCTCTTTTCTCTATGAAAAAATGATGAATGAAGATACGGCGAATATTGGTCTCGATGAAAACTTCGGGCTCATTAAAGGCAAATGCGCGCACTGCTCCTGCGGTATAGGGTCCGATCCCCGGAAGTGCTTCAAGTAAGTGTCGTTCGCGAGGGATTTTCCCTTTGTGCCCTGTTACGATTTTCTCTGCCATACGCTTAAGTGCAAGTGCACGTCTATTGTACCCCATCCCCTGCCAGACTTTTAGCACCTGCGATAGCGGAGCTTCTGCAAGTATGTTGACAGTTGGAAATGCCTTCAAAAATTCCGGGTATTTTTCGAGGACGCGCGTCACTTGCGTCTGCTGGAGCATTACTTCAGAAACGAGTATTTTGTAGGGGTTTTTGGTCTTTCGCCACGGCAAATTATGCCTCCCCGAATGCCCATAAAACGCCCAAATTTGAGCCTGGAAGGCCTGTATCTGTGTTGGGGGTAGTTTGGGTGCTGGCATTTGGGTATTTTAACATGAAAGGTTATGAAAACAGCCACGTATTTCTACATGGCTGTGAACCTTCATTTTAGGTAAAAGATGTTATCTCGTAAGCATTTTTATTTCCCCGCGCAGAGAGAAGGACTTTTGCCATAAAAGGAAACCCGTCACATACGTTGTGGTAAAGATTTGCATACGACTCGACCTTCCTTCTCTCGAAAGAAGTTGCGAGATCTTTAAATGCCATGCGCCCGATTTCAACAAAATATGAAGGTGATACATTGAGCCTCTTTGTTCGCTCAGGGAAAAGTCCTGCGAGAATGAGACTTATATCTCCGACTTCACTAAGTACCCGTTCTTTATTGTGCCCCGTATATTCAGAAGAAGCATTAAGAAACTCAAGTGCAAGCACAACAGAGAAGAGATCGGTTCGGCGCATAAAACGCATAAGAGTAAAAACAAGGAAACTCTCCATCTCTTCTGTGAGATCTTGACCGATTTTTTGCTCACCGTTTCTTACAAAATCAACCCAGGTTGCCACTGCTGTTTTTTCAAAGTTTGTATCTAGCGCCCTGTCTGGTTTTTGGAGCAATATAATGTCGCCCATGGTTACCCCCTTTTTTTGATGTTTGATGGAAGGAACTACTTTTTATCTACTCTATTCTTATTTTTTACTGCTGTCCAGTTTTCTCTTTTATGTTAACATACCCCTATGCGAACGTCATATTCTGCACTCGAAACTTACAAAAACTGCCCCCTGAAATACAAATTTCAGGAAGTTGATAAAATCCGTATGCCTAAGGGCGCGGCGGCGGTTTTCGGTACGATTGTACACAGCGCGCTCAATTACATGTTTGAACGCAATCCTCTCTACCCTACCATTGATGAGGTTATTGATTTTTATGCGACGCATTGGAAAGAAAAATCAGAGAGTATCATCTGGTCAAGCCCTGACCGAAAAGAACAAGAAGAAAAAATGTATTTTGACGAAGGTCTCGCTATTCTTAAAAATTTTTACAAAAAAAATCAACCATGGATGTTTAACGTGGTGGAGCTTGAGGGGCGTTTTTCCCTTGATCTTCTCGACGAGAAAACTGGTACGACGCACACTCTTGCGGGTATTATTGATCGCCTCGACAAAGATCCCGAAACGGGAAGATATGAAATTATCGACTACAAAACGGGCAAGCGTATGCCGAGCGAAGCCGAGCTCGTGGATAATTTACAGTTGGGTGTCTACCACCTTGCGCTCACCGCACGCTGGCCTTCGATGGATCCTGAGAATTTCACAACGAGCCTTTATTTTTTGAAACACAACGAGAAGGTCTCAGTCGTCCCTTCGCGTGAGACGCTTGTCCATACACGAGACTTTGTCCTTAAAACAATTCGGGAAATCGAAGAGCATTTGCAAGACGGCAACTTTCCGCCGATGCCGAGCCCACTCTGTGGATGGTGTTCGTACCAAAAGCTCTGTCCTATGTGGGCGCACGAGTTCAAAGATGAAGAAACAAAGACTGCCAGCGATGCAGAGGTTGCAGAAGCTATTCAGGAATTTTTTGAAATTAAAAAAAGTGATGACAAAAACAAGAAACGCTTGGCGGAAATTCGCGGAATTATTTTGCAGTATATGCAACAGGAAAATCTTGCGCGGGTCTTTGGCGAGAGCGGTTATATTACTAAAAATGTGCAAGAGCGAACGAGCTTTGACCTCGAGCGTGCTGAACCCCTGCTTAAAAAAGGCGAGGTGTGGGAAAAGATATTGGAGCCAAGCGAGAAAAAGCTCGAAAAACTCCTCACTTCCCTCCCCCAATCTTTGCAGGAAGAAATTTTAAAATTTGAGACTAAAAAAATGATAACGGTATTGAAGCCCACAAAAAAGAAAGGTGGTGCAGATGAAGAGGAGGAGGACAGCTTGCTGGTATAGCTATTTATTCCACGGTGACTGACTTTGCGAGATTACGCGGTTTGTCTACATTGTTGCCAAGTGCGCGTGCGTAATGATATGCAAAAAGTTGCAGAGGTAATATTTCGAGGATGGGATACAAAAGTGCGTTATTTAGCGAAGGGATTATAACTACGTCGATGTGTTCCTGATTTAATTTTTGGGCCCCGAGCTCGTCCGTAATGACAATAACGTTGCCTCCTTTTGAGAGAATCTGTTCAAGAGAATTTTTACTGAGCGCAAAGAGGTCGTCGTAGGGCATAACGATCACCGAGAGAGCGTTGTTATCAATAACCGCGATTGGCCCGTGTTTCAGCTCTCCGAGAGGATAACTCCCCGCCTCGAGGTAGGTAAGCTCTTTGAACTTAAGGGCTGCTTCGTTGGCGACGGGTACGTGAATCCCTCTTCCTAGGAAATTTATCGTGTGCACCTTTTTTGCATGATAACGATATGCAAGTGCACGGATAGTTGCTTCTGTTTTTGTAATTGTCTTGGTCATAAGGTCGGGGATTTCTTCAAGTTCAGTAAGGATTGCGTAACCTTCTTGAGGTGTCATGGTACGTTCACGCGCAAATTTAATCGCAAGTAAATAGAAGACAGCGATTTGTGCAATGAAAGCTTTTGTTGAAGCAACCCCTACTTCTATTCCCGCACGTGTGTATACTCCTGCGTCTACAGTTTCAGCAATAGCACTTCCTACAACGTTTATGATTCCAAATGTTGTAAAACCTCTGCGCTGTGCTTCTTTTACTGATTCAAGAGTATCGGCGGTTTCTCCAGACTGACTCGTTGCAAAAAGTATAGTGTTCTTCGGGCTAAGAGGCATTTTTTTATACCTGAACTCTGAGGCAATCTCATTTCGCACGGCAACCCCTGCAAGTGTTTCAATGAGCATTCCTCCAATAACCGATGCATTGTGCGCTGTTCCGCAGGCGATCGTAACAATCCCCTCTGTGCTACGGAGCGTGTCTTCATGATCAATAAGTCCGCCAAGGACAGCATCTCCTATTTTTTTGTTATAGCGACCGAGGATTGTGGTGCGAAAGATAGAAGACTGCTGGTGAATCTCTTTTTCCATGAATGATTCATACTCTTCTTTTGAAATGTCATCCATGGTTTGATTAGTGATGGTGATTTTTTCTTTCTTGATTATTTTTTCAGGCTCTACGATATCCCCTATTTTATAAGCAACATTTCCATCCTCTATAAAAAGCTCTGCATACTCACCGTCAGAAAGAGAAATAAACGTATTGGTATAGGAGAGAATTGCATTTGAGCTAGATGCCGCAATAAGTGTATTTTTCAAAATTCCAAAAATAAGGGGGCTACCTCGTTTTGCAAGAAATAAATGATTTGGTTCATCTGTTGAAATAAGGGCAATCCCAAAGCTTCCTTCGAGCGTTGAGGCTGTATCAAGAAAGGCGTTTCGAAGAGAAGCCCCCTCTTTTATTTTTTGTTCGATGAGATGAGGAATGACTTCAGTATCTGTTGTTGACGAGAACGTGTGTCCTTGGGCAACCAATTCTTCGCGAAGAATCTCATGGTTGAGTATTGTGCCATTGTGTACAATCGCAATATTTCCTGAACAATCAAGGTGAGGGTGAGCATTTTCCTCGGAGGGTTTACCGTGAGTTGCCCAGCGGTTGTGTCCAATACCAAGCAAGAAACCTTCATCGATGCCACCAAGCTCGCTCGTTATTTCTTGCGGTAAAAATGCATCGCTCGGCGCTCCCAATTTTCGTATGCGTTTTATTTTACCGGCATCGAGGATAGCAATACCCGTACTGTCATAGCCACGGTACTCGAGGTTTTTAAGCGAAGAAATAATCTCCGGTATGAGGTTCCTTTTTTCGCTGGTGATAATGCCGACAATGCCACACATAATAGTTATAGGTGAATGATAGGATACTGTTCAAACTCTGGTAATAAATTTTTCCCATACAAAATACGAAAAATTGCTTCAGCCTCATACTTTGCGCCATTGATGCCAATGTGCGGTTTCGGTTCTTCCGGAAGTCCAAGATAGACAAGAATGCTGTCGAGAGTAAGATCTGCGCGGTCGTTCCTTTGGGGTACGGGGATTCCTCGCTTTATCATATCCATATAAGCCATCGTGTTGAGGTCGAGCGTACGGTAGGCAAAGTGCCAACCGATGTGTGAACGGGCGAAAGAGTCATTGAGAAAATCACGATCAAAAGAAGGATTTTTCCCTGCGAGGGTTTTGTCTCCGCATTGCTCAATCCAATGCAGAAAGTTCTCCATGAGTTCTTCAAGAGAATGCTTTTTGGGGTCGGTACATTCTTCCTCGGTAAACCCGTTGACGGCAAGCGCATCACTCATTATACTCGCGCCTTCCCACATGCGACATTCTCCGTAAAACTGTCGTTCAGGGTGCTCAAGTTCAATAGCACCGATACTTAGAATGGAGTGCTTGTGGGGGTCAAGCCCGCTTGCTTCGATGTCGGCGACGATCATGGTGATAACAGTTTAGCATTTTTACACCAAAAAATCCCAGTTTGTACAGTTAACCTTATGGGGTGACACTTTGATAGAATTGGGGTGACAAAGGT
>JAVHQE010000065.1:0-3621 GCA_036170975.1 Minisyncoccota bacterium
GATTTTAATCATCCAAACCATTCAGGACTTACAAATTTAATTAAAGCAGAGAGCATTATATGCACATACGCGGATTTGCGATCCAACTGTCCTTTAGTAAATACTCCTATCGCCCCGCTCGTCCGCTTTACATCAAACTTCATAATCTCTTCCATAATCGGCCCCAGCTCACCACCACTTTTGATTTTTTCTGCAATCTTTTCTGGTAACTCAAAATACAATCCACCTCCTAACCCCTCTTCGTACTCTAATTTGAGAATTGGAGAATTTGTGATTTGTGATTTTTTTACCACACACACCCACGCGCACTCAAACATTTTCCCCTCAATCATTGTTACACCACCTTCTATCCCCACTCCATATTCATTATCCCCAATACACGCCATTGCTCTGTTACGAGCACCATCCATTGTTTCTTGCTCTGTTATTGGTTGTGCTGCGACCCCACTTTCTACCTCCATTCCAACCACCTCACATTCTGGCCAATATCTCTTAAAAGCTTCTTCCACAGCTCCAACTTTTACTGGATTTAAGGTGAACCCCTTTGTCAACACAGTAATCGGGTCAAATTAAGATCCATTCCTCCTTTCTCCATAATATATTTCAGCCGGGGTTTTATAACCCAGTGACTGATGTAAGCGGTGGTAGTTGTACTTGTTAAAATAGCTATTTAAACCATCCCTTGCATCAAGCACTGACGCATAGTTTTTGAGGTAGACTTCCTCGTATTTGACACTCCTCCATAGTCGTTCAGTGAAGATATTGTCTAGGCACCTCCCTTTGCCGTCCATGCTCCTTTGAGTCTTCTCACTATCCCAAACACTTAGGAATTCTTGACTGGTAAATTGAACTCCTTGGTCGGTGTTTTCTATGTCGGGAGTAGCGATTGCTAAAGCTTCTTTGGCTGCCTCAATTACAAATGTAGTATTCATGGTGGTTGAAAGTTTCCAAGATAATACGTAACGAGAGTACCAATCGATAAAAGCTACGAGATAAAGAAATCCTTCAGACATGCGGATATAGGTAATATCACTTCCCCAAATATGATTAGCATGGTCAGGTATTAAGCCTTTAAGAAGATAAGGAAATTTAGGATGATCTGTCTCATTTTTAGAAGTGTTTTTGTGAGGGTAGATTGCCTGAATTCCCATCTGGTGCATGAGGGATAAAACTCGTTTATGATTGATCTGATTTCCTTCCCTTTGTAGTTGTGCTGTGAGACGGCGGTAGCCGTAGTACGGCATGTCAGTATAAATCTCATCAATTCGGTTCATGTAGACAAGATCTGTAGGGTCAACTGGAGCAGGTGGGTAGTAGATAGCGCTGCGGGAGATCCCAAGCAAATCAGCTTGGACTCCTAGTGGAATGTCTATTGACTTGTCAATGTGCGAGAGCACTATGTTGTGGGGTGGTATCCCCTTAGTCTCTGATGCCCAACTTTTTTTTTAGCCATTCACTTTGCACCTGCAACTTGCCGATTTGCTCGTATAGGCGAGCGACTAACGCTTCCTTATCTTTCTCCTTGTCGGTTTGACGAGTTTGGAAAAGTGTAGGTACATCTTTTTCCAGTATATCCCTCCACTGTTTAATTTGGGTGGGGTGGACTGAAAACTGGCTGGATAACTCAGCGACAGTCTTTGTTTCCTTCACAGCTTCTATTGCAACTTTGGCTTTAAAAGCCGGCGGATGTTGCCTCCGCAAGTGTTGTTGATCCATATAAATTGGATCTTAACCCATTGTGCAGATTCTGGGGTTCATTATACTCCGTATTTGCTTGTTAAAGTGCCTAGAGGGAAGTGACAAGAAGTGTCGCAGTGACACAGTGTCACAAACTCTAGTCTGCCTAAGGCAGAGTAAATGGGGCGTAAGTGAAAAATCACTTTAACAGGCCGCCCCATTAACTCTGGCTTTAACAAACAGGTGAGAACTTTCCCGACTTCGCCAACCACTTGTTTTTGATAGTCTCTCCAGATCACGAGTTTTAGTTTTGGGTCACTGATTTTTGTTTTCCTCTAGTAGAATAGAGGCATGTTTCTGCGTAAATTGAAAAATGCTGCACATACCGTATCTTTTCAGATAGTGGAAAAGGTTGGTCGTACCAATAAAGTAGTAAAGCACTTGGGAACTGCAAAAACTATTGCCGAACAAAGAGATTTGCAAGAGCAAGCTGATGAGTATCTGAAAAAGGTACGACTAGACAAAGGAGTTATGTCACTATTTGATAGTCGCTTTGCAACCAACGAAGTTGAGCAGATCCTATCCAGATTCGAATTTCTTGCAGTCCACAATACTAATCTGTACCGATTCTTGTCCCACTTTTATGATCAGCTTGGATTTGGGCAACTTCAAGACTCTGTGTTTAGAGACTTGATGTTGGCTCGGATTATGTCTCCGCTCTCCAAAGTTAAAACCAGGGATTATCTAGAAAACTCGCTAGGTATTAACTACTCCCTCTCTAGCGTGTATCGTACTCTTAAACTCGCATACAAAAACGAGTATCAAGCCAAGCTTGAAGAGTTGACCTTATTATTTGTCAAAAAACATATATCCTCAACGATCTCTGTTTTGTTCTTTGATGTCACAACACTCTATTTCGAAGCCCATGACGAGGATGACTTTCGTAAATGTGGGTTTTCTAAAGACCATAAAAATAACCAACCCCAAGTAGTTGTTTCTCTAACAGTCACTCATGAAGGTTTTCCTCTCAACTGGAAAATTTTCTCTGGAGAAACCTATGAGGGTCATACTTTAATTCCCTGTATCCGCGAGAGTGCTAAACGCACAGGCGCACAAAAACTAGTAGTGGTAGCAGACGCTGGGATGCTTAACAAAAATAACCTCGACTCCCTTGAGGCAGATAAACTCCATTATATTGTTGGAGCTAGACTCCATCAGCTGTCAGACAAACTCAAGACAAAAATTTCTGCAATCCCCAAACGAGACAAGACTGGTCGCAGATTTGAACTATCTAGTACTCAAACGCTCCTGGTGACCTATTCCACCAAACGAGCAGCAAAAAACAAGGCTGATCGCAAGAAGCAGGTCGAGAAAGCCAAGAAGGCACTCGCTAAAGGAAAAGAGGTATCTGGGAGACTCAAATACCTCTCCAAATCAGAGCCAACCACTTGGGTACTCAACAAGGAACTCATTGCTGAGAACAAAAAGTACGACGGACTTAAAGGCTATATCACCAACTATCCCAAACTCTCAAATAGAGAGATCCTAAAACGCTATGGTGACCTATGGAGAGTGGAGAATGCTTTTCGAATGAGCAAATCAGATCTCTTGGCTAGACCAATCTTTCATACCCTAGAGGAAAGTATAAAGGCTCATCTAACTCTGGTTTTTGGGGCACTCGCCATCTCCCGCTATATCGAATACCTAACTCACAAAAGTATCAAAAAGATTGTAGAAATCCTAGGACAAGCACAAGAAATTATTATCAGAGACACAGTCACCCACCAAACAATCACTAAATCAGTCCACCCCACCTATGCCGCCAATGTCATTCTTGGTCTAATCCGAAAATAGAAATTACCTTGGGTCACTTGATTGGCGAAGTCGGGATCGCGAACTGTAAGGCCAAATAAAACAAAATTCCATAATTTGAGTAGCACTTGT
>JAVHQE010000066.1:0-3501 GCA_036170975.1 Minisyncoccota bacterium
TAAGATGAAAATAAACATCGGTTATAAACCGTCATTTATTCGGAAATTTAATAAACTTCCGAAGGGTTTACAAGAAGAAGTCATTGAAAAGATAGAATTGTTTAAGAATATTGAGAACCATCAGCGATTGGAAGTACACAAATTGAAGGGAGGATTGAAAAAGTTTTATAGTTTTTCAGTTAACTATAACGACCGTGTTGTTTTTGAACATATCTCCGAAAATGAAGTAGCCCTTTTGGCTGTTGGCGACCACGAAGTCTATAAATTATTTTTGTAAGTAGGAAAAGTCTACTTAATAACCCTGCTCGTACTGTACTCATCCCCGAGTCGCGACCAGAGCATTTCAAAAATTTGGCGCATTGACGACTTACAAATTCCCCTTGAGCGCCTTCAAGATCTCCGCAAGGGTTTCCTCAGAAAACTCCTTTTTCATCGTTGCTGTTAAATGATAGTGATCACCAAAGTTTGGGTCTTTGAATTTTTCCCCTCTTACAATTACTTCTTTCTCATAGCGAGGACGTATATGAAAATGAACTTGTGGATTAAAGGGTTTTTCTCGATATGCGTGATTCATGAGGCACGCCCAGTTGAATAGGGTTGCGTTAAAAGTTTTTTTGAGAAGTTCCTCATCTTTTTTCATTACTCCGTGTAAATCAGAAAATTCCTCATCGGTGAGTTCTGAGAGTGAGTCCCTCTTTGTTTTACAGCTTACGTATGACCGCCCTAGGTATAGTTGGTCTTGAGCAATTTCAACTTTCCAGTATAGTGTTTCGAAAATAAGGTTTTTCATAAAGTTGTTTGAGTATCGTATTATCATGAGACGATACATGGGCACTTTTGAGACGATACTACTTCACACCGTGGCGTTTGCGGATTACGGCGAGCTCTTTTTCTTCTTCGACTTCTTTTGCCTCCACAGCCCTAATTTTAGCATTATCAAAAGGTTCATGAACCTGTCAGTTAATTTTTCTCGAACTTTTGCATTGTGTGTTTGCGACAAAAATTAGAGCTGGATTAAGAAAAATATATTTCGCTTCACTTCATTATTTTTCTAAACCTTCCCCTTATTTTACGCCGTGACGTTTTCTGATTTTTGTTAATTCTTCAGCCTCTGTCTCATCTTTACGTTCCCTGCCCGCCTCGCCGAGCTTCTTGAGTTCCTCAATGGGGAGTTTTGCAAGTTCAAGAGTGCGTTTCACGAGAAACTCTTCGGTGTTACGTTCAGGGTCATCAAGGACTTCTTCGAGAAGTGCATGGAGTATGAATCCAAGCTTTGGCCCTGGTGTTTCACGGGTAACATCCATAATCTTTGCACCGTCAATTTTAAGCATTCCCACTGATACGGGTGCACGCATTGCCTCTTCTATCATTGACTCATACTTGCGAAGGCGATAAGGTGCTTCTTTTGGGCGACCCATACCGATACGGTCACAAGCGCGTACTTTCATTAAATCCCATACATTTTCGGGGCCGACGTTTCGCACAATACGGCGCACAGCAGAAAGGGTTATTTTCTCAATATCAGAGAAAAAGAGGTGGTAGCGCACGAGAGTGGAAACAACATCGACAATCTTTTTTGGGTATTTTAGTCGTTCGAGTGTTTTACGTGAAACGCGTCCTCCGACAACATCGTGCCCATAAAAAGTCCAATTATTCTTTTCATTTGACCAGCGACGAGTTTCTGGTTTTGAAATATCATGAAACAGCGCAGCGAGGCGTACATGGATGGGCCATTCACGGTCTGCGGAGTGTTGGAGAGCGCGGAGGTTGTGTTCCCATACGGTATAGATATGATCCCCGTTTTGCTCCACGCCGATACCATTCTCTATTTCAGGCGCAATATATTTAAGTAATCCAAGTTTTTGACACATAACTACACCGATCATTGGGTTTTTTGTCATTAACATTTTTGTGAATTCATCACGAATTCGTTCCATAGATATATGTTTCAAGTCCCCTGATTTTTTAATAACTGCATTTTGCGTCTCAGTTTCAATCGTGAAACTGAGATCTGTAGCAAGGCGTACTGCACGAAGGACACGAAGTGCGTCTTCATTAAAGCGTTCCTGAGGATCCCCCACTGTCTTCAAGACTTTGTCCTTTATGTCCTTTAGGCCATCGAACATGTCCGTTAGATGTCCTTTAGACTCATCATACGCAATAGCGTTTATCGTGAAGTCCCGACGCTTCAAGTCATCTTCAAGTTTCGCGTGAAATGATACGGAGTCGGGGCGACGTTTATCGGTATAGGTTCCTTCGGTGCGATATGGAGTAACCTCAACAACTTTTAGAGTTTCGTCGTCGGTTTCATTTACTATTCCTACCGTACCGTAGTCGTTCTCATAGAATGTTTCTTGAAATAGTGCCTGGATTTCTTCAGGTTTTGCATTTGTTGTGATATCCCAGTCTTTTGGTTTGATCTCTTGCAGTATGTCACGCACGCAACCACCAACAAGATATGCTTCAAAACCAGCATTTCTCAACGTTTCAGTTACATGTGAAACTTCTTTCGGTATTTGATAGGATATTTTTGCTGTTTCTGTTCTGATCGCCATATATTCTACAGTCTAGTGTATTTTTGGCTTTTTTGCCAATTTGCGGTATGCTCTCTATGCGTTTCATGGGAAACATATGCCCTTGTGGTGAAATGGATATCATCTCGGTCTTCGAAACCGGTGTTCCAGGTTCGAATCCTGGCGGGGGCACAAAGCGCAGACACAACAAAGGTACTTTCTTTAGAAAGTGCCTTTGTTGTGTCTAACAGAGTAAACTGCTTTACTCTGTGTGGCGCTTTGTGCGGGAGGAGGCATGTTTTTGCGAACGCTATGAGCAAAAAAGCCGAGCCGAGGACAACAAACACTTATATAGTTTAGAGCCCGAAGGGTGAATAAAATATTTAGTGATTTGTGTTCACATGAATTTTGTCTCGACCGTAGGGAGAGGCGATCATCGGCACTTTCATTAGCCCCCTCTTCCAAAAATTTTAAAAATCTGTATAGTAGAGAGGTAGAAAGTTTTGAAATTGCGGGTATGGTTTAGTGGTAGAATGCGTCCTTGCCAAGGACGAGACGGGAGTTCGATTCTCCCTACCCGCACAAAATAATAAAGTAAATATGGATATATTTACTAGATATATTTTTTGACGTGTGTGGAGGATCGAAAGGCGGAGCTGGTATACAAGACGAGCTCCGCGAGTGCTTGTCAGCGAGCCCGGGGAGAAAGTTCTTAGCGAGGTTACGAGCTTAGAAACTTGACCCCGATTATCCCTGCCCGCACAAAACTGAAAAACAGTGCCTGCGCACTGTTTTTCAGTTTTGTGAACCGCAGTGATGTTTTGTGAGCACGCAGAACCACGAGGTGGGCCGTCTACAGGTGTCCATCACTACCGATGGACTTCAGTAAACACTTATGTCGGTGAGGATCTACTCACCCGAAGAGACTTAGTGATGTAACCCCTCACCCCTATACAAAAATCCTCTATAAACCTAGTCTTTGCGAGGA
>JAVHQE010000067.1:0-3447 GCA_036170975.1 Minisyncoccota bacterium
TGAAGACGTGCTTAAGATGCCGTTCTTACAGAAATTGTACCACAACATAAAAGAAAAAGGACGTGCCACACTGGTGTGGCACGTCCTTTTTCTTTTATCTCCTCTACCCAATGAACGTCAACGCCTTACCTCGATTCCCTGCGCGCCCTGTACGACCAATGCGGTGCACATAGTCGTCATAGGTCTCAGGAAGATCGAAGTTGATCACATGAGAGACTCCCGCAATATCCAAACCACGAGCGGCAACATCCGTGGCAACCAAAACCTGTGCCATCCCCCGCTTAAAAATATCGAGGGCACGCTGACGTTGTCCTTGGTTCTTATCACCATGAATTGATTGCGCTTTAAAACCTTTTTTAGTAAGCGCAATAGCGAGCTTCTCAACCCCATGCTTCGTGCGTCCAAAAATAAGCACTTTTTTAAACTCTGGTTGTATCAAGAGGTCGTGGAGTACTTCAATTTTATCTTCTCCTGCTTTAATACGCACCACGTCCTGTTCAACATTTTTTGAAGTATCCTGTGTCTTTACTGAAATCATAACTGGTGACTTCATAAAGTCTTTAATGAGTACGGCAATCTCAGGAGACAATGTCGCAGAAAAGAATAGCGTATGGCGATCCTGTGGCATCAAGTCGAGCATGTAGCGCATGTCGTGAATGAAGCCCATATCGAGCATGCGGTCTGCCTCATCAAGCACAACTGACTTGAACTCAGAGAGGTCAATACACTTGCGTTCGATCAAATCCTTGATACGACCAGGTGTTCCAATAATAAAACTATTTTGGTAGCGAAGATCAGAGATTTGGCGACCGATAGGCGCGCCACCTACGCAACAGACAGAAAATATTTTTAGTCCTTTAACAAAATCCTTAAGTTCAACCTCAATTTGTTGCGCGAGTTCACGTGTCGGTGCCATAACAATCACTTTCTCTTTTGGGTTCAAGAGAACTTTGTTAATAAAAGGAACGAGGAATGCTGCTGTTTTTCCAGTACCGGTGTTTGCGATTCCTACGACATCTTCTCCATGCAAAATATGCGGAATCACGCGATCTTGAATCGGTGTTGGTTCGTTATATCCCTTGGCAAGAATATTTGCCTTGAGACGTTCTTCAATATGAAAATCTTTGAACAAGTGCTCGGGAGTAAACACGATTGCTTCTTCGGTAACAACCGTCTTGTTAATAAATTTTGAAATATCAATGTGTTGACCTTTCCCACGCCCACGAGCGCCACCATTACGGCCAGATCCGCCTGACCCACGCATCCCGCCTCCTCGGGCAGGACCGCGACCAAGTGGTGGGCGCGAAGAAAAAGCACGCGCTCCGCTATGCGAGACTGATGCTCCACTTCCGTATGAACGAGCACCCGAATGTGACCCCGCACTTGTGCGTGGGCGAGAGCTTGGATGTGCACCCGCGCTCCTATTAAATGTTTTCTTTGGTTCCATATATTGTTCTAAAAGGCCTGATTTTGCAGGCTTAAATTAATTAATCTTCGTTAATTTCTCTAAAAGCCTCTGTTCACAACGAAGATTAGAACAACCTAAGGGACAAAAACTCAATGAGATGAAGTTATCTGTATATAGTATACTAAAAATCAAATATTGTCAAACTTTCACAGAATCACCCGACGGATGGCACCATGCCTATAAACAGACAATCGCTAGTTATGCAATTTCTTTTTCCCTTTCCAAAAATAGAGATATACCCCCGCGAGGAGTGAGTAGTTCAATATTAAAAACCATGGTTGCCCCCAAGAAAATCCGTAGAGAAACTTCCAGTCAAAAAGCGGCCAAAAAATAGGCGTGGGGAAAAAAGCTGCCGTATGTGTGGGGATGTCAATAATGATATGAAGGAACCATCCCAGAAGCTCGAGGCGAACTTGTCTAAAGTAGAGCCATACTCCCCAAAATACCACAGCGAAAATAAAAAGACTGTGACTCATGTTGTAGAGCGCATGAGAAAGCTGGAAGACTCCTGCCATGTTAGGGTTCGTTGATTCTTCCCCCGCAGGGCGTGCATGAAAATCACCCCCACTTACATCACCAGAGACGAAGGCGACAATCATCCAAGCAAAAGGAATCGCAAAAGCAAATAAATCAGGAAAAACACCCCACATCGCCATCGCCCACACATTAACCCGCCGTTTATTCTGCGATTTATTTATTCCTTTTGCTGCTACCGCGGCCCAAAGCCCATGAGAAAAAATATCCATATTGTTTATATCATTACCATTGTACTCCGCACAACTAAATAAAGGTAAATTTTAAACGAGGGAACAGAACTAATTTATCCCCTGCTCAAAACCTTCAGAAAGAATGAAGAGTCTCCTTTTTACTTCATTCAAAACCTCTTCGTGATTTCTTCCAAGAGCACCATCGAGGTCAGCGAGCCATGCAATAAGGTTTTCTTGATAGTCTGCAAGGTATTCCTCGTCATAGTCCTCTCCGGCCTGTTGCTTTTCTAGGGCCTCGTTGAACCGCTCTTTTGTAACCATCAGTTGCACACGCACATCATCTACTGACAAGCGCACCCGCTTCTCAACCTCCTCATTATACGCAAAAGGTTCGTGTTGCTTATTATTCTGTTGTTTTTCAAAATTAAACATATTCATAACGACTATTATACACTATTTGAATATCATTTGTCTAAAATAGAAAACAGGGAATATCTGCCCATGGTTTATATTCAACCTGGATCCTAGTCCTCTTCCTTATTTAATGCTTAGTCGTCCTGTTTACCACGACAGAAACAAACTAATCCTACCTCAGAAAAAGGTATCTAATCCCAGCAAAAACAGGCACCGTAAGGAGTACTATGGCGGTAACCAAGAAGTAAAAAGAGTTCGTAATGTTAATCTCCAAGACACTTTTCTGTGGATTGTGCGGGTTATAGGAAACATCGACACACTTACCTACAGGGGAACGCGTAAGGTAGCCCACTAACGATGCGCTCGGTTTTGAATACATATCAACATTTTCCATAGAAACAGAGTTTGATAAAACATCATTAACATAATCCTTGCCATCGACGGTATAACCATACGTTATTGCAACCATGCAATAGTTCTGCATCGTCCCTCCTGCTGACCCTCGAACAGCTTCCTTTGCCTGAGAAACAATATTGATACTTAAAACATTACCGGGAACAGTGGGTTGACGAAGGAGGGCTTGGTCAGAAGAACGAATAAGCATTCCGATATACCCAAGGAATATCACAAAAAATAAAGCGGTAGCTGCAATCCCTAATCAACCACCCCGTCGGCTTGCCGCGGGGTGGTTGATTAGGGATACTCAAATATTATCCTTTTTAAAAATCCTATTAAATAGCCACGAGGAGAAAGTGAGGTCGATGGCAAAAAGAAAGATATTGACTACGACGAACAGTCCAATAGCAATAAAAATAAACTGCCACCCAATAAACATCGCCAAAAAACCAAGAATCCCTA
>JAVHQE010000068.1:0-3353 GCA_036170975.1 Minisyncoccota bacterium
GGGGGCAAAACTTAGGTCTTTTGCGCCTTCGCATTCCTTTTGATTTTGAAACTTGGTTCCTTTGAAACTTTGACCCTTTCGAAAAAATTTTTTATACTAACTACAGTTTGGTCATATCAAACGGTTTAATCCCCAGGGTCATCCTGCTGGACGAGGCTTTTTGAAACCATTCTGGCAAATGTAGATTGAGAGCGCAAGCGGTATCATCCCAGTAGGTCGTTCTACTGAATGAGGTTTTTTGCGGAGGCCACGATAAATCTAAGGCACTGCGATTTCAACAGGTTGAGTACAACCCAAGAAATCGGGAGGGTCTGCATCTTGTCTATAAAAAAGAAAAAACTTGGTATGTGGTGTTGGGTGATTTTCGATCACGCATAAAATACAGCGCAGAGATACTTTTCTCGCGCAGTGGCACAGATGACACCGCATACATAACCGACCGTGATGGCAACCCGAACGTGTTCAACCTGAACAGGAATGGTGCCGACCTCTGGCTCAACACGAACAATGCGAAGCCCGCGAACAGGTGGAATGCTGACAACAAGTTCGTATTTCGTACCCGAAACTATTTTCTTTTCCGCACCTACAAGGTGCGGTTTTTCTTTTCAGTATTTTCTAAACTATTTTTCCATCCGCCAAACATTTTGCCAACCTCATCCATTTTTTCTGTAATCTCCGCACATTGCTTGTTTGAGATGAGTTTCGTTTCCCACGTGATACCGATGAGATACTTGAGTGTGTCGAGAATAAGGATGCATCCCAAAATCTTTTCCTTTTTGCGCTCTTTTTCTGTAAAATAAGTTATATATGAAAGTTCAAGAAGGTCGAGGAATTTATTTTCAATACGTGTGCCGATAGTATAACGTTGGCCTTTAGGAATATGCGGAAGAACATTCATCCAAATCAAATACCCCTCTTTGATTCTATTCAGAATAGAGACATTACTTTGCAGGACGTTGCGGGGGGGGTGCTGTTCGAGGAATGAGTCGAGTTGTTTGTAGTCATACGTACGATGATATCATTTCAGTAGAAAATTTGCTTGCTGCTTGGCGAGAATTTTTGCAAAGGAAGCGGAGACGTAAGGACGTTGAGGAATTTTCAGTTCATTTGATGGATAATATCTTTGCACTCCACCGTGAACTTGTGGGCAGAACTTATCGACACGGCGGATACGTTGCATCCAAAATAAATGATCCAAAGCCACGGGACATTCACAAGGCGAGCGTTCGTGACCGACTACTTCATCACGCCATCTATCGAGTACTGTATACATACTTTGACCGGAAATTTATCCACGATTCATATTCATGTCGAGATAGAAAGGGGACACATCGCGCGGTTGATCAATTTCGAAAATATGGAAGGAGGACTTCAAAAAATAATACCCGACCGTGCTTTGTTTTGAAATGCGATATTAGAAAGTTTTTTGCAAGTATTGACCACGAGGTTTTGAAACAAATTTTTGCTCGACACATTGAGGACAAAGATGTATTGTGGCTTTTAAAAGAAGTGATAGAAAGTTTTAATACAGAAGGGAAGATCGGAATCGGACTACCTCTCGGCAATCTCACCTCGCAACTCCTTGTAAATATTTATATGAATGAGTTTGATCAATTTGTGAAGCGGAGACTGAAGATGAAATACTATATTCGGTATGCTGATGATTTTGTATTTTTGTATCAAGACAAAGAATATTTAGAAAGACTTATTCCAAAAATTTCAGATTTTTTAGAAACTTATTTAAAACTCACGCTCCATCCTAAAAAGACTTTCATCAAAACATTTGCATCAGGGTTGGACTTTTTGGGTTGGGTGCATTTCTCATACAATCGCGTGCCGAGGACCTCTACAAAAAAGCGAATGTTTAAAAAACTTTCGCGGTCTGAAAAACATGAGACACTGGTATCGTATCTAGGACTTTTGGGCCATGGGGATACTTACAAACTTAGGGTAAACGTTAAGGAGAATATTGGGAAAACTATGCAATGATAGGATGATAGGTGTGGGCGCTTGCAGAATTAGGTCTCCCGTGCTAGTATTGCGGATACTTAACGAGAAAGAAATATGGACACAACAACAATACAAATGAGCCCTGTGGCAGTTGCCGATCGCAAGAATATTCCGATTCGCGCAGGTGCAACCGTAAGAGTTTCCCTCAAGATTGAAGAAAAAGGAAAAACTCGCCTCCAGGTGTTCGAGGGCATCGTGCTTTGTGTAAAAGGAGGGAAAGGAAATGGTTCAATGTTCACCGTACGCAAGGTTGCTTCTGGTGTTGGCGTGGAAAAGATTTTCCCCCTCTACTCTCCTTCAATCGACAAGATTGAAATCGTAAAACAAGCAGAAGTTCGTCGTGCAAAACTTTACTTTATTCGCGACAAGGTTGCTCGTGACGTGAAACGCAAGATGCGTCACACAAAGAGTGGTGTTACGGTTCCTGTGCAGGAAGGAGAGGTAGTAGAGGAAAAGGCTGTAGAAGAAGCAATCGCCTAAATTTTAAAATTAAATAAAAATCCCTTTCATTCTAGGGATTTTTATTTAATTTAAATTGGTAGACGCTATTACCTTGAGGTAGTATACTGAGGTTATGGGAGCTAGAGGACCAAAACCAAAAGGGAAGGTGCCGATCACGTGGTCATCTAACTTTGCGTATGCAATAGGACTCCTTGCAACTGACGGGTGCCTCTCGAATGATGGGAGGCACATCGACCTCACTTCAAAAGATACAGAACAACTCGAGAACTTTTTGCATGCTCTTAATGTTGAAGTAAAAATTACCACGAAGCGATCAGGAACTGGTGAGAAATATCAACGGGTGCAGTTTGGTGACGTTTTGTTCTATCAGTTTCTTGAGAGCATTGGCTTCACTCCAGCAAAGTCAAAAACAATAGGAGTGCTTAAGGTTCCCCCAAAATATTTTTTTGATTTTTTGCGGGGCTCACTTGATGGTGACGGTTGCTTTTATTCCTACTGGGATTCACGCTGGAAGTCTAGTCATATGTTTTACCTTGAATTTGTGTCAGCGAGTAAAATGCATATTGATTGGCTACGAAGTGAAGTTTTTGAGAGACTCGCAGTAAAGGGGCATATTATAAAAGGCGAGCGTGGTTCAACATACCAGCTAAAATATGCAAAAAAAGAAGCGCTGGCAATTATCAAGGAGATGTATTATAATCACCAAGTTGTTTGCCTTTCTCGAAAAAGGATAAAAATAGAGAAAGCTCTGGCAATAGAGAAAAAGCAACAAAAGCTGTATTCTTGATATAGCAATGCCCAGGTGGAGAAATTGGTAAACTCACTACCTTGAGGTGGTAGCGCCGTCATTGGCTTGGAGGTTCAAGTCCTCTCCTGGGCAC
>JAVHQE010000069.1:0-3332 GCA_036170975.1 Minisyncoccota bacterium
GGCCAATGTAGGCTTTGGTCTGGTCAGTGATTTCGTTTTGAGAAGTGGCGATTTGAGCGGGGGTGCAGTCGAGAACGATAGGTGCGTCTTCTTTTGGATTTCTCGTGGCGCGGAGATCCGCAATGCGGGGATCTTTTTCGTATCCAAAGCCTTCTATTTTTGAATCAATTTCGTACAGGAAGACGAGGTCATCTTTGGTGAACTGCTCGCCTCTCTCCTCTTTCTTCACGAGTGCGGTGACATGCTTCATATCCTCCGATTTCTTGTCAAACTTTTCTCCACCAGGAAGATTGTGATATTTCTCGGTAGCGATATCTAGAAGTGCAGGCTCTAGTTCTTGGCGATGATTCACGCCACGCACTTCGGAAACTACGTCACCCTCCATGCGAATAGCCACACGTGGCTCGCTGTATATGCCTGAGGTGCCACGAGTAAAGTAAACATAAAAATCTCCACCTTTGAGGTGGCTGTAGGCACTCCCCTCTGCCGTGCACCAGCCAGTTCCTTTACCACGGAGATCTTGTTCAATAATGTGATGGTCCGAGCCTTGGTCATACTTTATCCACTCGCCTTGTAATGATTCACGATTGAGTTGCCCTGCGGTTTCTATCTGGGCAAAGATATAGAGCTTTACGAAATCTTTTTTAGCAATGAGATTAGCGAGTTCGTCGCGCTTTTCTGGCTTATCAGTAAACTCTTGGTGTCCAATACCCGTCGTAAGCATGCGATACGTAAACCCGAGTGCTTCAGAGTTGAGCTCGGGGAATGGGGCGACCGTGTAATCAGTACGTTTGGTGTATTCACCCCTCTCTTTGTCGAGGGTACCCATTTTTTCAAGATTGCGAACTACAAAATACCGAAACCATGTCGGATATTCAGCGTCATTTTGTTCAAGATAGTCGAGCCAAGCTCCTAACGTGCGTTCTTGTATATCACGTTTTTCTAAAGCAGCCCCTCGATACTTTTCAATGAGGTCTTCGTCGTCTACTCGCGCCACATCAGCCCCACGACCTTGCTCTATCGCAATGCGTTTTTCCGACTCGTACAAACCGTGAGCAATCTTTGTCAGTGTGTCTTCATCGTCTGTGTCGATGGTGAATTCTTTTACAATCTTATTTTTAAGAAGCTCCCAGCCACGCTCATCTTCTGTTATCTTGTCTATGCGGTTTAGGTATGCCTGAATACGCTCCTCGCGAGAGTGCGGAGCGTATTTTCTTTCTGGGTCATGACGAGCTTTTACTACCGCTCTTTCCACTGGTTTCGAGCCAGGTAGGTCTGCATATTTTTTATTTAAAAAGTCGGGGTTTTCCATCTGTTTAGTATAGCTTAAAATGCCTCGTCGGGGAATATTTCTTTTAGCGCTGCCTTAAAATCCTCAGGAAAGGGCGCTTCGACGTGATGGCGCGCACCATCCAACCCTTTAAATTCTACGGAGAAAGCATGGAGTGCAGTACGCTCAAAACCAAGCACACAGGGAGATTTTGGGGCATAGAGACGATCACAGAGAATGGGGTGACCAACTGCTTTCAGGTGCACGCGAATTTGGTGCGTGCGTCCGGTATGCGGGTTTACTTCTAAATACGATATTTTCATCGCTCCAACCTCCCCTTTTCCCAGTACGTGGTATTCTGTTACCGCTTCACGAAGTTCCCCGCGCGCGCCATACTCTGCCGACCATTTGCGAAAATCACTTGTCGACCTCCCTATCGGCTTATCAATGACACCACTGTCCTCCTTAAAAAAACCTTGTGTAAATGTGCGGTATGATTTCTTGATTGTCCGTGCTTGAAATTGTGCTTTCAAATTTAAAAAAGATTCCTGTGTTTTTGCAACAAGAAGCACTCCTGAAGTCTCACGGTCGATGCGATGCACAATCCCCCATTTCTCAATAACGCCACCTCGGGTAAGTGGAATTGTCTCGCCCACTCCACGAATACTGGGGTATTTTTCGAGAAGCCACCCTGCAAGAGTTGGCTCGGTCGTTCGCCCGTCTGCGTGCACCACAAGCCCCGCTGGTTTATTCACCGCGAGCACCTCATCATCCTCGTATAAAATCGGAATTTGCATAAGTTAATTCTAAAAACGACTCTTCGTCAAAACTTGACATAGCCGACCTGTCTGTTAGTATGTAATTATTACGACGGAAAGGGGCCCAAACGGTTAATTACCTAAGGCCCCCTTTTCTTTTGCATATTTTTGCTCGCACGTCTACGCCACCGAGGTCATCAAAATACTTTCTCGTTATATTTTTGTATAGTGATGACGCACGCAACCCGTCAGGGAAAAGAATTTTCTCGAGCTTTCCTTCTTCAATGAGAAAATCTACAAGCTGTTTATAATCACCGTCGCCTGACACCAATATAATACTATCGAGAGGCTCTTCACGGTAAAGCTTTTTCATTATGTGAAAAATAATGTCAGAGTCTACATTTCCTTTTTTCTTTCCAAGCATTGCGGTATTATGTTCACGAAAGATGAGCACGAAACCAGCAGCTTGTATTTCTTCGTACAGATCCTGGTTCTCTTCTTGAACAAAACCAAGGAAATAATAGGCCTTGCTTACAGCGTACTTTTTCTCTAAATATACACGAAAACGAGCGAGATCGATTTTCCATGGGTCAACCTCTCTTTTTGTGGTACCCATGTATAAATTCTGTCCATCGATAAAAGCGTAGTTCCTACGTTCTCCTTTGGGGTCATTGTGTACCATAGAATTAATAATAACACGTCCCTGTTTTTTAAAAAAATTCAATATGCTATTTTGTTATCATCAAACTTCTGCACGAAAAATAGCAGGGAGTAACGTTTAGACAGACCCCAAAACCACTCACTTCCCCATCCTTCTCTCTCGTGTATGAAATTCATCAATAATGCGATTGAACTCCTCGCGGGAAAAGTCTGGCCACCATGCGTCCACAAAAAAGAGCTCGCTATATGCGCTTTGCCACGACAAAAAATTTGAAAGCCGAATAACACCACCAGTGCGGATGACGAGATCAGGGTCGGGCATAGGATACGACCAGAGCTTCTTCGAAAAATCGTCCTCACTGATGTGTTCTTTCCCCTCTTTTAAGAGCTCATTTGTTGCATGTACAATCTCTGCCCTCCCACCATACGACATTGCCATATAAAGCGTGATGTCGTATGAATCTTTTGTTGCCGTCTCCATATGTTCCATTCCATTCTGTATGTCCTCACTGAAGCGCGTACGGTCTCCAATAAAGCGAACGCGAATGTGCTCATCAATCATCTTCTGTGTTTCGTTTTCAAGAATGGAGCGGAATAATTTCATAAGATATCCAACTTCCTCTTCGCTCCTCTGCCAATTTTCT
>JAVHQE010000070.1:0-3201 GCA_036170975.1 Minisyncoccota bacterium
TACATTACCTCTTGTTCGTCACGCAAAAAATAGTGATCGGTTGTTATCAGATCGTAGGGCATTTCTAAAAGGCTTGCAGGGTTGATTTCTTTGATTTTTTTTAAAATCATTGAAAGATTATCAATATCTTTTCTCGTTATTGGTTCATGGCACCAGTTGGTGTAGTAGTCATGAATATAGCTATCAAGAAGTGCAGGGATAATTACACGGAGATGTGTTGCCGTCGGGTTATGTTTCAGCGCTTCATCTATTGCGAAGTAGTCTACTCCTGTCGCCCCCCCCGTGAGGACACCGTCGCCACGTGCAAGCACTTCACGCGTTGCTTTGCGTACGTCTTGCTCAACTTCTGTGTTGGTAAGGCGCCATGTCCCTGTAAATAATACCCATTTCATAATGGACTCACTCTAGCGTAATTTTATGGTATAATCAACCACATATGACAGAACGAAAACCAGCAAAGAAAGCGCAGGGAACCTCGTGGGGTGGGGTAGCACATTGGTATGACACGCTTCTTGCGAGCGACGACACCTACCAGGCACAGGTTATTTTGCCCAACTTGTTGCGCGTTATGAGTCTCAAAAAAGGTGAGCGAGTACTTGACCTTGGGTGCGGGCAAGGCTTCTTTTCACGCGCTTTTGCAAAAGAGGGTGGGGTGGTGACCGGTGTTGACTTGAGCAAAGAGCTCATTGCTATTGCAAAAAAGACGGCCACCGATACCGAGGCGAAGATTGAATTTTTTGCATCAAGCGCCGAAGACCTCCATCGTTTTGAGAATGCTAGTTTTGATAAGATTGCTGTCGTCCTTGCGGTGCAAAACATGGAAGCCCCCCACCTTGTGTTCAAGGAATGTTTCCGCGTACTAAAAAATAAAGGTTCTTTGTATGTTGTGGTCAATCATCCTGCATTCCGCGTCCCCCAAAATTCTGACTGGGGATATGATGAGGCAAAAAAGGTGCAGTACCGTCGCGTAGATCGCTACCTTTCTGAATCAAAAGTAATTATCGAAATGAACCCGGGCAATCCACATGGCGTGACGACGGTTTCTTTTCATCGCCCTCTTCAGTATTTTTTTAAGACACTCGCGAATGCAGGATTTTGCGTTGCGCGTCTTGAGGAGTGGACATCACATCGCGAAAGTGAAAAAGGTCCCCGCAAAAATGAAGAAGACCACGCGCGCAAAGAGATACCGTTATTTATGATGATGGAGGTAATAAAACGATAACCGTATGCTAGGACAACTACTTGGTATTCTTGCGGGGATTTTTGCACTCGTTACGGCGGGGGCGCTTTCGTATGTTTCGCTTGAGCAATCGTTCGGACCACGGACAGTTACGCCACCAATCTCTGCAATAGTACAGAAAACTCCCGTTGTTGCTGTCGCCACACCTTCGTCCCCGGCTGTTACTACCCCGAAGAAAACAACATCGGTACCCGCGAAGGTTTCAGTTCCCACAAAAACAAACGGTAGTCTCACTCCTGCAAAAGCAACGATTGAAAAGACGGTAGTTACACCAGGACCGCTACGTGCAAAAATCGTCACAACTCCGAGCTCATTGTCAGCATCTTCTGACCTCACGGTACCAGGAGTCATTCTCTATACGAATACTGCTCGTGCGCAAAACGGCGGACTGCCACCACTTTCAGAAAACACTATTCTTGACCGTGATGCACAAATGAAAGTTGCCGATATGTTCGCGAAACAATACTTTGAACATGTCTCGCCAACGGGTGTTGGCCCTGGTGACCTCGCAAAAGCCGTTGGCTATCAATATGTATTAGTAGGAGAAAATCTTGCTCTTGGGGACTTTGGGTCCAATCAGGGCGTACTCACGGCGTGGATGAACAGCCCTGGTCATCGCGCGAACATTTTAAACCCGCACTATACAGAAATAGGTGTTGCGGTAGGCAAAGGAATCTATGAAGGGCGTATGACATGGCTTGCGGTGCAGAGTTTTGGCATGCCTCTTTCTGCTTGTCCAGAAATCTCTGTTGCGGTAAAAAATCAGATTGATGCGAATAATGCCAGCATTGCACAGCTTCGCGCTGCCCTCGACGCAAAAAAAGCACAGATTGACGCAACTCCACAGACTGATCCCAGCTACAATACGTACGCAAATGAATTTAATGCGTTAGTCCCACAATACAACACGATTGTTGAAACTAACCGCACGCTTGTTGCAAACTACAATACGAGCGTGCAAGTATTTAATGATTGTATTAATGTCGCAGGAACTGCGGTCGCACATTAGAAGTTTTTCAATAATTTGTGTACGATATAAAAATGATAATAAATTTTTTGAGCCGTCATTGCGAGCGCGAAGCGTGTGGCAATCCAGTGTTTTTAAAAATGGTAAGAGATACATATTTTTTTGCTTAATAAACTAAACTTTTAATAGTATGAGTACTTTAATTTTTGATATTGAAACGGTTGGCGAGGATTTTGATTCTTTCGACGAAACCACGCAAGCCTCGCTAACGCGCTGGGTTCGTCGTGAGCCACTTGCCGAGCAGGAACGCCTCTTGGGTGAGGTGAAAAATGGTCTTGGGCTTTCGCCACTCACAGGGCGCATTGTTGCCATAGGTGTCCTTGACGAGGAGAAAGGGAAGGGGGCGGTATACTTTGACGCACCCAAGGGTGACTTTCCTGAACGGGAAGAAAACGGCATGAAACTCAAGCCAATGACTGAAAAAGAAATGCTTGAAAACTTTTGGCGAGGAGTTGCCGAATACGAAACATTTATTAGTTTCAACGGACGGGGATTTGACGTCCCGTTTCTTATGGTGCGTTCGGCAGTTCATGGTATTCGCCCCACAAAAGATTTAATGTCCAACCGCTATCTCGAAAGCCAAGACTACGACGCGCGCCATATTGACCTCATGGATCAGCTTTCTTTTTATGGAGCAGTACGTAGGCGCGGGAGCTTGCACATGTGGTGTCGCGTATTTGGTATTGAGAGCCCCAAGGCTGAGGGTGTGTCGGGAGCAGATATTAAACGTCTCTTTGATGAAGGGCGTTTTGAAGATATTGCACGATACAATGCAAAAGACCTTTTTGCTACGCGCGATCTCTATCGTCATTGGCGAAAAAATATGGCGTTTTAGTTGGTCTCTTAAGTCGATTTCCTCTCCGAGGTGCGCATCGCGTTGGCTGTTTAGTTAACCTTCAAGGGTGACACTGTGGATAACCACCACTGCCACTTT
>JAVHQE010000071.1:0-1210 GCA_036170975.1 Minisyncoccota bacterium
TTTTATGATGAAAGGAAACATTCTTGATGTAAATCAAAACAAAACAGTAGAGATTGCTGACGCCGTTCCCCCCTCTGCAAAATCTTGTTTTTTTAAGACGACGACCGCAAATATTAAGAATATGCTTCCTCAGGAAAAGAAGGTTGGATCCAAAATAACTACCGTTTGTTATGGAGACCTAGGAGGAGTGGGTATTATTGGTAAGACCTTAGCTCCTACCGAAATATGCAATGGGGGAACTTGGCTTAAGTTTGCAACCCTTGGAGAAACATGTGCGATAGAGAGCGGACTTTTTGCAATGCCGTTTGGGTTCGTTTATGGAGCGAACGGTACTTCCCCGGGCGTAGGAGGGAGTGATGGACAGTATAGTAATTTTAAAATATGGATACAGGGTGCATCTTCGGGAAGCGGAGTAAATCTCACCACTCTTTTTGTAAAAACATTTTTAAGTAAACCTCGACCAGTTTGTTATGGTGATAGTTACTGTGCCGCATATAATCCGTACCTTGAAAGCAATCTTGGTAAAATAACCTACGCCACAATCGCGCAGTATGATTTAAATAATGACGGGACGGCAGACTTTAATCTTGGTGGGGCTGATATGACTGTTTTTAATGGATGTAAAGGAGTTTCTCTTTCGGGTATATGCGCACAAGCAGATTTTAACGGCGATGGTGTAGTAGATGACCGTGATTTAGGATTTGTGACTTTTATGCAACGAGATATTCTCGGGAATTCAGGGTTTATCCCTTTAGGATGGAAACTTGAATGGCTTGAGTCTATGATGTTCGACCCCACGGGATATAGTGACAAGCAAATTATTAACTATTGTCTGGGACATACGGCTTTTGAAAAATGTGGTTTTGCTGATGTAAATGGTGACAACGTGGTGAACACGGCTGATCTCACTGAGTTCAATGCTACTTCCCGTCTTCTCGACTTTAATGGTGACGGGAAGGTAGATCTGAGGTAGGAACCGTGGTTTGCTTCGAGTACTCGCAAAGACGGGAGCCGAGGTTGCATCGTCTTATAAAGACACTGGGGTGAATCTCACCCTACATTAAGGTATCCTGAATATGAGGGGAGGACGGGACGAAACGTCTATGGCTTTGCGAGAATGTACCCATTCGTGGCAATCTAGAGTTTAGTTCCTTTGTCCCGGATTGGTTTGAGTACTCTCAAAGACGGAAAACGATGGGTTCGAAATTTG
>JAVHQE010000071.1:1310-14700 GCA_036170975.1 Minisyncoccota bacterium
ATGTTTCCTTCTCAGTATTCAGGTATAGCGGGGACAACAATAACAATTTCTGGTGCTGGTTTTACTTCCACGAACAACACTATTTATTTTGGCGAACATTACGCGGTTGAAAAAGCTTCCTCGTGGAACGGACAGTCTATTACCTTCAATATCCCCTCGATACCAAAGGGTAACTATTCTTTGTATGTTAAAAATGCCCGTGGTGAGAGTAATAAAGATTCATTTTTTGTAGTAACTGACGGAGTAACACCTGAGCCAAAAATCGAAAGTATTACCCCCACGAGTGCAACACGGGGGTCGACGGTTACCCTTGTTGGCTCTGGATTTACTGCTACGGGAAACATAATTCGTACGGGAGCAGTTATTGTTGAAAATATACCATCAGTAAACGGAACAGCGTTATCTTTTGTTGTCCCCGAGGCTATGACTGCAACGAGTACGGTGCCGGCCTCTTCTAAAAAAGCATCCTTACCTGTCTGGGTGTATGTGGTGAATGAGAATGGAGTGAGCAATGGGAAAAGTTTTGATTTAGGGTTCTAAGGTATTGCACAGGAGTCATTAATGTGAAAGAATGAAGTATATGAAGTTTCTCAATTTTATAAAAAGGCACGCAATTATTATGAGTTCCCTTTTTGTTCTTTTGCTGATCGTTACTTCTTTTGGATTGAAGGTTGTATCGACCAATGCCATCATGCCCTTTGGGGGGAAAATTCAGAAGGTAACCTATTGTACTTGTAGTTTAAATCTTGCGATCATGGTCGGTCCTCCTGGGCCAGGAGTATTTACGTATGAACCAGGAGCCTCTACTATCAAGGCTTTTTATCAAATCTTCCGCCCAGGCCCTTGGGTACTCGGTTCATACACCCCGGGAGGTGTCTGTACTTCATGGTATATATGCGGTATGTATCCTTGTTGTTTACCTGACATGACTACTCCTCCACCCATTGGGACTATTTCAGAGGCGGGAACTTCAATGTAAGAGCAACCCATTGCTCGAGTGACACATTTTCTGCGCGGGCGTTTGCTGGTATTCCTACTTCTTTTAGAATTTGTGCGGTTGCATCACCAAAAATGTCTTTTAGATTCCCCGCGAGCATCTTACGCTTGTGGGCAAATCCAATATGGAGTATTTCAAAAAAACGTTTTTCTGTGGCAGGGTTAGGAAAATTTGTATTTGAGATGTTTTCAATCGCAAGAATTGCAGAATCTACTTTTGGTGCGGGGGTAAAATACCGGGCGGGAACCTTTTTAATAAGTTTTGGGGTGCCATATGCTTTTACCGCAATAGAAAGAATGCTTTCTTTTCTTTCGCCTGCCCGGGCGACACGTGTCGACGGGCGTGCCACAATACGTACGGCAACCTCTTTTTGTACCATAAGGATCATTTTTTGAGGCTTTTCTCCTGCATCCAGAAACATCCTGATGATTTGACCGGTAAGATAGTACGGGATATTTGCCACGAGTTTGTAGGAACAAGAAGGGTCGCCCTTGAGAATTTTGGCTAAGGGTCGCCCTTGGTCAACGAACTCAAGAATGTCACCATGAACAAGCACAAACTGCCCTTGTTTTATTTCTTCAGCAAATTTTTCTGTGAGGACTGGAATCATCCGGTCATCTTTTTCGATAGCAACAACGTGTGCACCCGAAGCGAGAAGTTCTTGTGTGAGAAACCCTTTCCCAGGCCCTATTTCAAGAATGGTATCAGTAGGCAAAAGCTCCCCCGCACGCACGATATCCCGTGCAACACTTTTTGAATTTAAAAAATTCTGCCCTAGTGATTTTTTTGCATGTACCATAATATTACTGACTTCAATACCCTTAGTATATGATACTCCTTCTCTCCAAAATACGGAGGTCCGACCTCCGTATTCCCTTTTGTTTATTGGGCAAAGTGGTATACTTTTTGATATGCACGAAGGAGGATTTTTTCATTTACTCAACAGGGGTGTAGAAAAAAGAACTATTTTTTCTACAAATGCGGACTACCTGCGGTTTATTCATAATTTGTATGATTTTAATGATAAACATAATGCGACTCAGTCCTACTATATTAGGAGAAAGCAAGTTTTGAAAGAAGAACCCGCAACGCTTCATACGAGAGAAGAAATCATCGACGTTTTTTGCTGGGCTCTCATGCCGAATCATCCACATATTTTTATACAAGAACGAAAAGAAAAAACAACAGGAGATTTTTCACGGAAAGTATTTGGCGGGTATACGATGTACTTTAATGAACAAAATAAAAGAAGCGGGGTTTTATTCCAAGGGAAAACAAAGATTATCCGAGTAGATGATGATGCGCACTTTCTTTTTCTCCCCTTCTATATCCACCTAAATCCACTAAGTTTATTCCAGCCAAATTGGAAAGAAGATGGAATAAAAGATATTGAGGGTGCTATAAAATTTCTCGAGGAATACCGTTGGTCAAACTTGCGAGATATTATTGGTGACGGAGACGGTGAGTTCGCACATATTACCAACAAAAAATTATTTTTTGAGATGTTCCATACTGACGAAAAGAAATATCGGAAAGATTTTAGGGAATGGATTAGGTCGAAAGGGTATATAAACAAAGGGTAATACGGAGGTCGGACCTCCGTATTACCAAGAAATACTGAGTATAGGTTCATCGTCGGTGCTCCCGCTCTCGCGCTCCAAGTATATGTCGTCGATATCTGCAAGGAATTCCGAAGGCGCGTTGACTTGGCGCTGTCCGTAAATTGTTCGTACTGAAGCATAAGAGAGAAATAGTTTTTTCTTGGCGCGCGTAATAGCCACATAGAAGAGTCGACGCTCTTCCTCACTGTCTTCTTTTGAGACAACGCCTGCGCTCATGCGTCGATGAGGAAAAAGGTCTTGTTCAAGTCCTGTTACAAAAACGTAAGGGAACTCCAGTCCTTTTGCGGAATGGACCGTCATCATCTTTACCGCCTTTTCATTTTTTATTAAAGAATCCTGGTCGCTCGCGAGCGCCGCGTCTTCCAAAAGTTTTTCGACTGCTTCCTCAGGGGGAAGAATATCATATTTTGTTGCAAGGGTTACCATTTCGTGAATATTTTCGAGGCGGTCATTGTCCTCGTCTGACCCTGTCTTGAGGGAGTTTTCAATTCCCGTCGCTTCAGAAACAAACTTAATAAGTTTTGAGGTTTTTTCAACGAGCGCGTACTCACGAATTTTTGCAAGAAGATCCCAGAATTCTTGTGCGCGTTTTTGTGCTCCGGGAGTCAACGATGCTTCGTCTTTTGCAAACATTTTTGCGAGCGTTGCTTTGCCAATACCTCGGGGAGGAGCGTCGATAATGCGCTTAATATCGGAAAGACTGTCAGGGTTGAGCGCTGCACGAATAAACGATAAGATGTCTTTGACTTCTTTTCGTTCAAAAAAGCGAACCCCTAAGACTTGATAAGGAACTTCCATAAGAAGGAATGCCTCTTCGAGGGCACGTGACTGAAAGTTTGCGCGATAGAGAACTGCGATACTTTCGGGGTCGGTGCCACTTTCAATGAGCCCCTTGATCCGCTCCCCTATGGCACGCGCTTCCCCACCCTCGTCGTAGTTTTCGATAAGAGAAATTTTATCCCCTTCACTATTTTTTGTGTAAAGATTTTTTTCTTTGCGAACAGTATTTTTTTTGATTACCGCATTTGCTACCGCAAGGATGGTTTGTGTCGAGCGGTAGTTTTCTTCAAGGAGAATTGTCCGCGCGCCGGCGTAGTCTTTTTCAAAATTTAAAATGTTCTGTACGTTTGCTCCTCGCCAGCTATAAATATTTTGGTCGCCATCACCCACTGCACAGATATTCATATTCTCCCCCGCAAGGAGACGTGCAAGTTTGTACTGTACTCCGTTAGTATCTTGGTATTCGTCGATATGGACATAGTGCCAGCGTTCTTGGTAGGCACGACGTATTTCCGGTTTTGTGCGGAGGAGGATAACGGTTTTTAAAATGAGGTCATCAAAATCGAGCGCTTTTTCTCGGGCAAGAAATCGCTCATAACGTTCCCAAACCGCAGAAACAATCATAGGGAAATAGGCATTACCAACGTCACGGCGATATTCTTCGAGGGTTACCATGCTCCCCTTCTGTCGGGAGATAACACTCGCAATACGCTCAGGAGAAAATTGTTTTGAATCAAGCCCCTGTTCTTTGACGGCTTCTTTCATGAGTGCACTCGCGGAATTTTTATCAAGAATTGCAAAATGTTTCGTGAGCCCGAATTCGTGTGCGTGTGCGCGTAAAATGTACACCCCAAGTGAATGAAACGTGCCGATAAAAGGGCGTGCATCTCCATAGCGCATCCCCACCGAGAAGCCATGTTTTTCAAGGAGTGCATCAACACGCTCAAGCATTTCTTTGGCAGCTTTGTTGGTAAAGGTTATTGCGAGGATTTCATTGGGAGGTACGCCTTCTTTTACGAGGTTGAGGATACGATGCGTGAGCGTGCTTGTTTTTCCTGTTCCGGCGCCTGCGATAATGAGAAGAGGGCCATCTTTATGAAGCGCAGCTTCCCGTTGCATGTCATTTAAATGTTTGAGATGTTCCATTGCTTCATTACTGTATCATAGAATGAGGGAAATAAAGAAAAAGATGATTTACGCTCTGCGCGAATCATCTTTTCTCAGTTTCCTCTTGTTTTTTACTCTTGCTCCTTAAAATCTTGCAATGTTTTCCGCACCTCATCTGCCATAAGGGCTGGCAAGTCAGGGACATGTTGTGCCAAGAATTTTTGTACAAGTTCATAATCACCTTCGGCGCTTACTTCCTCAAATTCAGCCCGTGCTTCTTTGGGGAGTTTCTCAAAAATGGTTATCGTAAGTGATTTGAGAGCAATCTCACCAAGTTTACCGATGATTTCATTTTGTGCATCCTCAGGAAGCCCCTCAATACCAATTTCTTTAATAATAAGTTCACGAATTTCTTGGTTGTCCATAATTATTTTGTCTTACTGTTAATTGCCATTGCGGTCGCACGCTTGAAATAGTTTGCCAGAGTTTCTCCTTCGAGTGGCTGAACCCTTGAAGCTATGAACGTTTCATCAATGTATTTACGTATCGCGGTAACTGCATCTTTGTTGTCCATCCCAATGCTTCCTGCGACACTCTGCATATTTTCTGGTTTTATTTGTACAATCTCCGTTACTGTTTTATTTGCAAATCCATGAGTCGCATCTTTCCAGTTTGGGGTGTCCATTCCATCTACGGCACCAAAACCAAAGAACCCTTTTGTTCCAAAGAGACTGTTAATATGGTTGTGTACCTGTGTGCCCGCTTGTTCAAGAATCTGGCTACTTGGGACAACAACAGTTTCAATGGGCGCGGAGACTTTGTCCATATTGCTTACCGTGGTGGCACCTAATTTATCAACTTGTTGAATAAGGTCGTTCTTGAAATTTATCTCACCCAGTTTATTTGTTTCATTGAGCATCTGTATGAATTCTTGATGCGTTAATCCCAGTTGTTTTTCAAGTGCAAGAATTTTTGTAGGATCTTGTCCTTGTACTGCTTCGCCGAGAACCTTGCCTATCTTGAGTCCTTCATTGTTTTCCATCCCACCTGAAGAGATACGCTGGGCAACTTCCTTTATGTGGTCGCTTGTCCCATTCGTGATATCAGGAGTTGGTGTGGTTTCTGGGTGAGCAATGTTGGGTACGGTACCATGTTGTGCCACCTCTGCTACAGGTGCACTTTCGGGCACTGAGTAATTTTCTATTCCCGCTATCTGTCCAGGAGTTAATTGATGAGCATTAATCAGTGTTTCTTTCATAAATGTCTGATCAGAGAAAATTTCTTTGAAATTGAGATGATCTCCTACAGCGAGAACATTAGCATCTCCGCTCGTAACACCAAAACGTGTTGGGTCTGCTACTATTTTGTTTTTAATAGCGTCAATGAGGTAGGTGCGTTGTCCTTCGGGGAGATTGGTAAAGTCTTTTCCAAAGTGTTCTTGTAGTTGATGTTCAGCAACTTTCCACACAGAACCTCCCATCTTTATATTTTCTACATAAGAACCATTCGTATCCTGCATCATATACCCAGTGTGGTTTTCTGGCGTAAGGGAACTAGACATTGAGTGATGCTCTGCGACACTACCGATGGTACTTTTTGGAGTAAGTGCTACTTCATGTACGGGGACAAATTCGTGGAAAACATTTTGCACCGCATGTCCCAACACACCTCCACCTACAAGCATACCAAGGATAATTGCTTCTGCTGTGTGGCGGTTTTTCTCTCCTTCTTCTCGGATTCTTCCGTTTCCTTGAGAGAACTTTGTGAGGAGTCCTTCAGCCATTGCCGCAGTAGCAAATCCCCCTACGATTCTTTGAGGGAGAAGACCAGTTAGACCAGCAGTAAGGATTGCTGTTGTTCCCGCTGTTCCTCCCACAACCGCCAAAGACGAAGCCGTTAAAAAGAGTACTCCGGAAATAAGCAATTTGTGCTTGAGTGGCCATTTTTGATAGGCTCTCCCTATGTTAAAAATTGTTTCCGTCAGACCAGCTTTTTCGGCGCGCGCCTCAACCTTTTTTTCCATCTGTGCAAGTCTCTCATTCAGTTGTTCTTGTGTCTTAGTTAAATGCTCCCTAAGCACGCGTACTTCTTCTTCGGCGAGGGATATGCTTTCCTTAAGTGCGATAGTCGTAGTTTCTTGAGCAATAGGATCATTTTTGACTTCAACATCACCTTCTTTTTTCGAGAATTTCTCAGTGTTGTTTATTTCCTCGAGTTTCCAAGCCTCATTTACCTGCAGAGTGTGCTCCTCATTGAGACGCTCCATCGCCCTGTCATAAGGAGACTGAAGTGGATTAACCTTTTTTATTTCTTCCCGTCTTTTTTGAATTGAAGCATATTCCTCTCCAAGCTCTGCACGCTCTTCTTTTGACGCAATATCATCTTTTCCTTCAAGCTCTGCTTGGCGTGCGACAACTTCTTGTTCACGTTCCTCTACGCGGTTTGGTTGTCCCGCTTCTATTTTTTCGGCCCCCTCACCTATGTTTTTGTGTAATTCTGCTAATTCATTTTGTAAGCCTCCCTTTTCCTTTACCGACTCCTCGTCAGTTTTTCCCCCAAGTTCTAATATACGCGCTTGTATCGCCTCCTCTAAACCCTCACCACTGATGAGATGTTCCACCTCCTCTGTTTTGCGGTCTTTTTCCTCTGGTTGTGGTGATGGTTGTTCGAAATTCATATTGTTTGGTGCTTCGTTGTTTGGTTTTTTGTTGAGCGTGTCCATTTCTTCTTGCATGATTTTATTCTCCTCTGTGTGTCCAAAAATTCCGGGTGCCACTTTTTCTGGTTCTTGTGGTGGGTTCTCGGGTTGCTTCCCTCTTTCCCATTTATCAAGAATTCCTTGTATTTTTCTATTGTCCTCGAGGGGGTTTGTGTTGGGTATGGCACTGTTTATTTCACTGAGTTTCCTTTGAGCATCAACGATGGAACCCCTAATGTGTTCCCGTGTTGCCTCAGAAAAGTCTCCCTGCTCGACTTGCTTTTGTTGTGCACGCAAGTCTGCAAGAAGAAGGAGTAGTCCATCCTTCCTCTTCTTTATTTCATCAAGGTTTCGTTTAGCGGACGGTACTGATTCTCGCGCCTTCTGTACTGCTTGGTTAATTTCCGTGGGGTTCCCCGGTGTTCCTTTCCGTATGCCGTCTATATTTTTAATAGTTTGAAGTACAACTTCACCATAAAGAGTTTCTCTCCTTCGAAAATCTGCAGGTTTTTTGTTGCCCCCCTTCTTTTTTTCTTGGGTAGGGGTAGTATTGTCAACTGCCAGAAAAATGCTTTGCCCTTTTGCCTTCAACTGCTCACCTAGTGTTCCCAGTTTTTCTTCTGGCTCACGAACTTTTATGTCAGGATGAGATTGTTTTGTGAACTCCATAATGATAGTACTTATTATCGCACGTTGCTGTCGTTCCCTGCAACCTTTTCTTGGGGAGAATTATTTTTTATACATATAAATTATACAAACTTTCTGTTATAAAGTCAACTTTTTTACTCTTTTACGTTATCCACAGTTTTTTCACTTAACCCTCCCTTTTGGGGTCATTCTGTGCTACCCTTTAGGTAGTTATGGGGATTGGCCCCAAACTTGCCGAATAGACGATATTTTTCCACCCTCTCCTCCTTTGTTTTTACGAAGGAGGGAATCCCGCCCGACTGATCGACCTCTAAAAATTAGACTTATTTCTACCCAATCACAGGACCCCGCGCAACAGCATGTAGATGCAGTTCGGGCGAAATACCGTTATTTTTCAAGGCTCGCAAGCATTGGGTTTCTTTTTGTGTGTATGGGGGTTGGTCTTACTGTTCCGCTCTCCTCTGTCGAGGCTCGGGATTTTTCATTTTTAAATACAAGAATCGGGCGTATATTTAGCGGGAATACAAAGGCTCTCCCCCAGAATTCCCAAACTATCGCTTTTTTGGAAGCAGCGGTAAATGTTGACCCAAACCCGGCAAAGGGTGGCGGGGACATTACGGTAGTTGACGACAGCGCTCTCCTTCCAGAGGTAGGCCCATCCGGAACGATTGCGGATATAGAGGCAAATGGACACCAAGGGAAAATAAGTCTGTATACGGTACACAAAGGTGACACGTTACCACAGCTCGCAAAGATGTTTGGGGTGAGTGTGAACACTATTTTATGGGCAAATGACTTGAGTCGCGATACTTCCCTTAAGGAAGGACAGAGTATCATTATTCTCCCCGTTGACGGAATTCAGTATGTTGTCAAAAAAGGGGATACGATTGAGGGTATCGCAAAGAAATATCAAGCTGATGCGACAGAAATTTTTGAATTTAACAATATTGAATCCGATAAGAACATTCTTATCGGCGATACTATTTTAATTCCAAATGGGAAAGAGGTCTCCGTTGAAGCTCCAAAAGTGAAGGTGCCAACAAATTCTCGTGCACGTATTATCGCAAAGTATCCTTCCTATGATGGATACTACACACATCCTGTCCCCGCGGGACACAAGACCCAAGGGATTCATGGGTACAATGCAGTTGATTACGGTGCTCGTGTTGGCACCCCTGTGTATGCGGCTGCAGAGGGTACCGTTATTGTAAGTCATTTTCGTCCCCTCTCCGATCCTTGGTTCGGTGGATATGGTAATTATATTGTTATTCAGCACCCTAACGGCACACAAACCTTGTACAGTCATTTGAGTGCAGTATATGTAGCAGAGGGTGCATACGTAGAGCAACGGCAACCAATTGGTGAGGTGGGCAGTACCGGACATTCTACGGGACCTCATTTACACTTTGAAGTACGTGGCGCACGGAACCCATTTTAATAGTTGAAGAGTAGGATCGTCAGTAACAACAAAAACCCCGAAGCAAATACTTGGGGGTTTTTGTTTATCGCAACTCTGTCGGTCTGTAGGCGAGCGCTTCGAGTAAATGTTTTTCTGCAATATCGTCTGATTGGTCAAGGTCAGCAATGGTACGCGCTACCTTGAGGGTTTTGTGGTAGGCCCGCGGGGAAAGTTTTAAGCGTTCTGCTGAGGTATTAAAAAGAGAACGAAGTTTTGGACTGAGAATAATGAACTGCTCCACTTCATTGGCGCGCATCTCGTTATTGGTAGTAATCTCGCGAGGATGGTTTTGAAATCGTGCTTGCTGTCGTTCTCGCGCTAGAATGATGCGCTTTCGTACTTCTGCAGTACTCTCCCCTGTCTTTACCTCTGATAATTTATCATGATTCATTTTTGAAACTTTGACCCAGAGGTCAATGCGGTCAACAATAGGTCCAGAAAGTTTTCGTTGATATGAAGCGAGGGTACCCGGCATGCATACACATTGTTCTTCGCTTCCATATTTCCCGCAGGGGCAGGGGTTCATTGCCGCAAGAAGAATAAACCGCGCAGGAAAAACGTCACTTCCTTTTGAACGTGCAATTCGCACGTGCCCTTCCTCGAGGGGTTCACGGAGGGACTCGATAACACGTCGATCAAACTCCGGGAATTCATCAAGGAAAAGTACTCCACGATGCGCGAGGGTTATTTCTCCTGGTTTTGGGGTTGCTCCACCTCCAATCACGGCAGGATAGGACGCGGTGTGGTGCGGTGCGCGGAGGGGTGGTTTGGTGATAATCTCTCGCGAAAGAACACCTGCAACAGAGTGAATACTGGTAACCTCGAGAGACTCATCTTCAGAAAGCTCAGGGAGCAAATGGGGAAAGGCCTGCGCAAGCATTGTTTTACCTGTTCCTGGTGGGCCCCACATTGCAAGGTTGTGTTTCCCTGCGGCTGATATTTCAAGCGCACGTTTTGCAAATTCTTGACCTTTTACATGTGCAAGGTCAACAATATCTTCATCAATCTGCTTTGCTCCCCGCACGTCGGTATTTCGAATATACGCAAGGATATTTTGATTATTTTTTGAGTCAAAATGTTTAATGAGATCTGCAAGCGTACGTACTCCATATACGGTAATTCCGGAAACAAGTACTGCTTCCGGTGCATTTTCTTGGGGTACGAAGATTTCGGTAAACCCCTGCTCGCGTGCTGCTTGTGTAATGAGAAGGACCCCGCGAATTGGACGCAGTATTCCATCGAGAGAAAGTTCTCCAAGGAAGAGTTTTTGTTCAGGGTTGAAACTTACCTCCCCTGATGCCTTAAGGTAGGCAAGTGCAATAGCAAGGTCATAGTGAGATCCTTCTTTTTTAAGCTCGGCAGGAGCAAGAGATATTACAATTTTTTGATTTTTTTGTTTAGGGGAGACAAAACCAGAATTTTTTATTGCAGCACTTACACGGTCGCGTGATTCATCAACAGAAGTGCTCGGCAGTCCCACCAAAGAAAAAGCGTGGAGCCCTTTAGAGAGATCCACTTCCACGTCGACAATATGAGCAACAAGACCGACTATTTGAGCTGAAAATAGTTTTGAAAATTGCATAGCAATGAGGGAAGACTTTTATTCCTCGCGGTGCTCAATACAGGTTGATGCTGCGGGGTTTGCATGGAGGCGCGCGTCCTCAATTGCTTCTCCACAAACACGGCAGACACCATAGACACCTGCCTCAATACGTACGAGTGTTGCATCGATTTCCATCATGCGCGCCTCAAGCTCAACTTCGATTGCTGCACTTCCTTCGAAAGCTTCAATACTATCAGCTACTTCATTGGGGTCGGTGGTTGTGTTGTTGAGGTCAGGGGCTGAAGGATCCCAGTCGCCTGCAAGGTCAGGACTCTTGTGTCCTACCCCCATGAGTTCTTTTTCGAGTCTACTTTTTTCCTCAAGAAGCATTGTTTTTAGTTCAGAAATGTTTGTCATATAAAGATAGTGTATCGCGTTTATTTTTTTACTGCAAGAGGGAGGAGTGTCTCAAGAGCAGATTTGCTCTCGGCGATAACAAGCGTGGTAGGATTCGCAAACGCGTACGCTATTGTTATGGTGGGTGTCACGTCGGAATAGCGCGCATCTTTTCCATTGATGACCATGTCGTAGAATTTTGTGGTAGCGACGAGTCCGGTATTAACCGTGGAACCAAAAATGACATCAAATATATGAGGGATTGCAGACTCCCATTCAAGTATGGCCGCGAGAGCAACTTCACTGTCCGAAAACTTCATAATGATGAATGGTGTTGTGTTCCCCTCTTGTTCTCCGAGGAGGCCAACCATAAAGGGTTTTTCGAGTGATCGAGTAATAGTTTCTGGTGCGGTAATTCCGACAAAGCGGAGAAATCGGTTTATGGATATTCCAAGAGAATCAGACTCGCTATCCTCAGTGAAGTAAAAGTTTTTTATTGAGTTTAGAGAGAGCTCTTTTTGTCTTTCTGTTGTGATCACGGAGAGTACTGTTGATACGGATTCCTTACTGATGTCGAAGCGTCTTTCAGACTGTGCGGGGATAATTGAGGGTGCAATGAGTAGAACAAGAGGAGTACTCGAGGCGGTTATCGTTTCTGAAGGTTTTCCAAACGTAGGAAGAGAGAGTGTGGGGAGAGAAACATTTTTGAGTTTTGGTACGATAAAAATATAGGCAGAGATAAGCGCAATAATTATAACAATAATTACTCCAAGGATAACAATACGACCAATTCGTTTTGGAGCAGGAGGGACTACGTCATCCGTTGTTGCAGGAGCTCCTTTTTCTGCAGGGTTGATTTTTTGAGACCTCTTTTTTTCCTCGGCCATGGCAATAGACACTGTCGTTTCATTTTGTCTTTTGATTGCATCGGCCTCGTCGCTCCTCATGGTACGAATGAGCCGTGGCGCAGGTACGTTTTTTGAATCAGCAGCTTCTGGGGTTCCCTGAAACACGCCAGGTTCAAAAGGGGTTGGGTTAGTATTCTCACTCATTAGTGTAGTATATCGTGTATTTGTATTTCACGCACGGTTTTTTATGTGGATAAAAGATATTCAAATGAGAAAGAGTTTATAAATAATAATTTAAACGTGACAGCGGGGGATATTTGCCTCCGTCAAATATCCCCCGCTGTCAGCAACCTTGCTTTTATTTTTAAAGTATGGTAGTATAGAAATTGGTTCAGCGGAGTAATCTGCTGATTTTTTAGTTCTACAAAGGGAGAAGAGAATGTGTACAAAAAAAGAAGCAGATGGCAGGACTCAACAACAGCGTGGAGGTACATTTTGGGATCGTGCCCAACAGTACGCTGATGTGAAAAATCCGCCGACACAACCAGGACAAGGGGGTCGAGATATTCATCCCGAAACACGCCGTTTCCTCGAAACGGGGAGAGCCGCAGGGCAGGACTTATCACGCCCAGCGCGTCTCTGATTTTTAACAAGGACAACCAAAAAGCCCGACGCATGTCGGGCTTTTTTAGTGCTTGTTCAAACTATCCCCTACTCCTCTTTTGGGCTAGGGGTTTCCTTTGGGCGCCTCGGCGCTTGTTTGCGAGGACGGCGTGCACCACTCCCCCCACTGTTACCTCCCCGAAACCCGAGGAGATATTTTCTTTGGTCATCACACATGTCAATGAAGTCATCACATGCTTCACGAAGCTTGCCAGAAGCAGAACGCCCGAAAGTGATAACCTCTACTTGCGTACCCATGAATTTCAAGTATTCAACGAGAGGTACGAAATCGCCATCACCAGAAGCAAGGATTACCGCGTCTACTTTTGAAGCAAGACGAATAGCGTCTACGGCTAGGCCTACATCCCAGTCCCCTTTTTTTGCTCCGCCAAAAAATATTTGTAAATCTTTTGTTTTTGTCTCGATGCCGAGGTTGTTCAAAGCCTCAAAAAATCCTTTTTCTTCCTCCCCTTCTGTTGCAATAACGTAAGCTATTGCGCGAATGAGGTGTCTTCCTCCGAGTGCTTCTTTGAGTACGGCACCGAAGTTTACTTTTGCCCCATAGAGGTTGCGAGCGCTATGATAGAGGTTTTGTGCGTCAATGAACATTGCAACACGTTGCTCTTTTT
>JAVHQE010000072.1:0-3168 GCA_036170975.1 Minisyncoccota bacterium
GAGCATAGCTCAATCAGTAATCTTAACGCTTCGGGGCGGTTCCACGCCATTCTATTTTTTTTACACTATAAAACCCCATAAAAATGGGACTTTTATCTACCAACTGGTGGAGCACTATGACCAAGTTGCGAACTTTTATGGCAGAGAACCCAGAGTACGATGTTGAGCAGTTATTTGAACTGGAATATCCTGAATTCTGACTGTACCGCAGGAAGTAGGAATGGCTTGTAAAAAAGGAGTACAGGGAATTTTATGAACAAATCACCATATCATTAGTATCAACAGTCGGATTGTGAACTATGCAAGTATAATATTACACTACAACAAGCCATAGATTATAACTTGTCTATATCTCAAATATACAGAGTGAAGTAATCCTTCATTTGATGATTGCCCGGATTCTTCCTATGAAACCATTCATCGAATGGCTGGTGCCATTGTCTATCCGGTCCTAGGTTGATGTCTCTAAGAATGAGCATGCACGGAGTTCCAACCGATAACTCCGGAGCACATGTACATCCATAGAGCTTTGCAAGCTCCCTTGCGGTTTCAATATCGCAAAATTTTGAATATTTTATATTATTGACGGTAATAATGAGAGATTTCATAATGGAAATTAGTAAAGAATAATATAAATATGATTATATTGTACAGATTATATAGTCAGTGCCAGAAGCGCACCCACACCTTTGCCGACGGCTATGAGTGTCTTTACTGTCGGAGCTAGTTCCATGATGGTTTTGGTATATTCCTTGAGTATTTTGGAGTAATTTTGGAACCTAGATAGAAATGCATCATCTTTCACTGTTTCATTAGCCCCTTCCACTGCTTGCTTCAAACTTTCCCCTTCTCGACTCATTACATCTTTCACGTCTTGTGGGACGCTTGGATTTTGAACGATAGTATTTGTCAGGTTATCAACCTCACGCAGGATTTCTTCTTTAACCTGATGTATCTGAACAGAAAGATTAAATGTATTTCCCGAAATATTCAAATCACCATTCATATGGTCGATATTGTTTATTACCGAGCCAGTTTGTGTTCCTATTTGTACCATATTTAATAAGTATAAAGTGATAAAATTATTTTTTGAGTAATGTGGATATAAGGAGGTATCCGACAGTCTTTTTCCCATTACTATTATACTCGACATATCCGAACCCACCAGATATCTTACTATCCTCAATTGTCACTGTTTCTCATTTAATGAGATATCACTTTCTTGGAGCACTAGTGAGGGTATCGTAAAAATATGTCTTTTCAGCTTTTACTGTATACTGATGTGGCAGAGAGGTTTGAATTTGTGGAGTACTTGTATTTGCGTTTTCTGGTATCGATACTTTTTGTATCGTACGAGTGACCCCGTTATCGATATTCGTTTCTATAGTTATTTTGTCAGCCCCCTCAGCGGTCCATGTTACTGTATTGCGATTCTGGTCGTATGATACAAATTTTGCAAAGTCATAAAACGACATTTGCTCATCGGTAGTGTCTAGTTTTACAACACGTTCCGTCTTAGTATTATCTCTCAGAACAAGCTTGTAGCTCTGTGACCCCGGTAGAAAGTACACGGAAGATATATTCACTGGGTCAAATCAGTATGATGGATAGAGAACTTTGACGATACTTTCAAATTCGAATTTACTGACTTCATTCTGTTCGAATAGCTCTCATTTTCCACTTATGCACCCAGATTGACTGGCAGACATATTCACTGTCTCAACAGTACCATCACTCTCTACTTTTATCTTGCGCAATAAGTAATATTTTTCGTTAGATTTATCATGCAATAATATTGCCTTGTATAGAGTAAGAAGAAGCGGCTCCCCAAATATTCGATTGAGCGTCGTATCTTTTTGGATTGCATCCTCCTTTTCTTTATCATCCTCACTTTCCCCATCGCCTATATACTTTACTATTTTTTCATTTTTTCCGAGATGTATAGAGAGTCACCGGTTTGCATACGATAAAGTATCACTCGGATAAGTAAAATCCAACAAGTGATAGAAATCGTAATCCTTGTGGTTTCGTAAATCATTGAAATCCACATTGGTCATGGAAGTGAGAAGCTTTCCGGAAGAAGAGCTAGTTACCATCTCATGATTATCCAGGTTGGTGAGTTCATATGACACTGTATAATTCACGTCTACATTCGCCCCGTCTGTTAGGTCAAACGGTACTGTAACATAGAGGAGTCCAGGTGTAGTTATCGGAACCGGTGTGGATAGGATATTAGTGGAGTTCTTGATTTGTGTGAGTGTTTCGGTAGTTATTTTTATAATATCTCCGTCCGGTCACCCTCCCAATCCAAGGTCTGGGGTGAGTTCCTGATTCGCGATGATACTGTTCTTTAGACAAAGCTGTTTATTGGTCTTTACATCGGTAAACGATATAGATATTTTGTTCAGCGTCAACCTAGTACCATCTTTAACGGAATAAAGTCCGTTCATTACCTTAATTTCGAACTTTTTCATGTTTATTGTACGATTGATACTGGAGACATTTTTCTTGACATTCCGAACGACTGCTCCACTAGTATCATTACTCACCGGTGCAGATGATTCTCAGATTTTGAAATCAGGATTCTCTTCTTTGAAAGCCGTTACAGCATTCAAAACACTTACGGTATTCTGATAGTATCGGAAGTGTTGCATACCAAAATAGTAGGCAATTCCCGTGATAATAGAGATAGTCAACGTGATAATACCATATCTTTTGATGTAGTTTATAAACTCATCAAAGCTGAACAACTGAAAGATATTGTGATGTTTGATTTCTTGCTTATCAATATTATTGATGATGTTTGCCTCTTGTATGCCGATACTAAGTACCCCTTCCGATTGATTCGCAATAACCAATTCAGCTTCAATGACTGTATTCTCATTATCTTCCCTCATTCCATCTATGGTATTTTTAATACCCCCACCATCTACCATCTCGGACAATAATGCATCTGAAAGACTTACGGCGACCGCTTCACTGCTCTCAGAATTTGAGTTGATATTTAAATTTTCGGATTCTAACATGTCGAGGGATATCATAGAAATATAATTGGAGAGTTTCCGTGTATAATCCCAAGAGTACTATATATCGACGAATAAGTCAAAAGAATGAATAAATCTATATGGGTTTTAACCTGACACCACCTACTTAGTATTCCTTTGCAGG
>JAVHQE010000073.1:0-3128 GCA_036170975.1 Minisyncoccota bacterium
TGGTGCAGCAGAAGAAAGCCAGCCTGGAGGTGGCCACCGAGCGTGACCAGGTGCGTGCCGATCTGGCAGCGATCAGCGCCAAAGCTGACGCCATTGAGCAAGCTCACCAGGAGCAACGCCAGACAGCCGCAGCCGAAGCCCTGCGCACCGCCGAGCGCATAACCAAAGCCGAGACCGACCGTGATGAAGCCCACAAGGAAGCCAGTGCCGCCCGCGAGGAAGCCGCTAGGCTGGCCGGAAAACTGGAGGCAATGCAAACTCAAGTAGAAAGCCTCATGCAAGCACTGGCGGCACCCGCAGAACCAGCTAAGGTTTCAGAGAAACAGCCGCTGGTCAAAACGCCGAAAACCAAGTGATCCACCAAGTGGCACAATTTTGGCTTTGGTGAACACGGGTGCTGGCAAAAAAGGACTATCCGCCACGGAATTGTTTTTCCTTAGCAGCGCGTGAGCATATTCCACCACTTTTTCCCGGACGTGGTAGGAGCCAATGCAAAACGCCCCGAAGGGCGTTTTCAAATTGTATTACCCTCTAATTAATTATATAGAGCCCTGATTGTTGGAGGATTATCTAATAAACCGAGGTAATACCCTGTTGGTTCTTTACCACTAACCAATCCATCTATCATGCCATCCGGAACTACATAATTCATTTTATAAGGCTTTTTCCACATGATTCGAAAGCGTTTTTCAGTTGGGCCTTCAGTGAAAACCTGACCTGTTTTTGTATTTTTATACTCTAACAAATCACCAAACAGCCGCTCATTTAAAGACAACATCAATCCATCAATCATGGGATGTTCAAGCAGTCCTGGCAGATACATGCTCTCGTCGTTATCTCGATGTGCAAGCGGTTTTACACCAGCTTTGAGGGGTAAACACACAAATTTTGGTTCAGTATTCATGATTTTTATCTTTTCAGAGTTTTAAATGAAATTTTGACTTTTGACGATGCGCAGTGATCGCATCTTGCACTTCAGAGTTCAATCTGCGGCAGCAAATTAGGGTAAAAAATGGTTGCTTTTTTAATCAAATCATTCGGTGAAATTCCATTTTTTTCAAAAAATGCTGCAATTATTTCTATATTTGATCGCGATGTGATGATTTCATCGCCATCTGAGATAACCCATCTTTCATTCTGAAAAAATGAAAGAGAAAATTTTGGTTTTTGGATAGTAGTTTGCATATATATTAATCCGAATGGGTATTAATTGACACAGACGTAGCTGCATGCTCATGCGAAACCAAATGATTGAGCTTGCCGAGCTGATCGGCAAAACCCGGTCGTGGTGCAGCTTTTGGCTCATTCATCTTCTCAAACTGCTTATTCAAAGCGCCCAAAGTATCTTCCAATCGCGAAGGTGCGCCGCCCGCAATACCCCCACCGCTTGCAGAATCTTGAGCACCACCGCCACCCGCACCACCACTACCACTACCAGCATTACTGCCATTTGCCGGAGTGACAACACCCGCAGTTTCACTACCCATCCCCTGATGTTCAGGCCGCTCAAGAAGACCCTGATTCGCCCGGTATCCCGTAGCGCCCGCCGTCCCCATTTTTTCGTCCACAGGTGGAGTTGATGCCTTGCCACCTCCATGCGACGGCATTGAATTGAGTGAGGTTGGTGATTGAATGCGGCCACCCGAGCCTCCACTACCAGAGCCAGCATTAGACACACTTGGTGCTTTGCTATTTGCTGCCAAATCTTTCATGAACGAAGCCATCGATTGGACAGGTTTTGTCGCACCGATAGATGCCCCACCAGCCGCAACAGCCGCACCAGCCGCTGCACCCAAAGCCGCCGCAGCGGCAACATCACCCGTACCCATACTTGTAGTACCGCCCGCAAGATTGGCCGCGATTGAATCTGATTTGTAAGCCAGGTAGCCAAGCATCGGGTATGCAAATATTGATGAAATCATGATTAAAGATTTATCAACCCAAATTAACGGATTTATACCCCAATCAATTGCTTTTAATGCTGCGTCTGTGGTCGTCGAGACTTCTTTAAATGCTGCACAAATAACACCTAGTAAAATAATCCTGTAAACAAGTGAAATTAAAGATTTAAATGGAGCTATACCCTGATCTTTTAATGCATTAATTCCAAGTAATGAGAAGCTTAAAGGAGCTAGTAAGACAATTAAACCTAATTCAAGCTTTAGCATGAATATTTTTATAGACAAACCAAGACCAACACCAATTACTACAAATAGTACCACTATTGCAACAAGGGCAAGCATTGGTGAACCAGTGCCAAACGCCATAACACCAGTTAGTCCAACCGTAGCTAAAAGAGCAGCCGCTATTCCTCCGATAGCCGTTAGAATATAACCGGGTGATATCCATGCTGGCATGAATTTTTGCAGCATCTCTGTTCCAACTTTATCAATAAATGAAGGGCCATTAGTTAAAACATAAATGCAGAATCCAAACCAAATTAAACTTCCAATAAATTTACCAAATACTGCTTCAATGTCGGCCCCACTTTTTAGAAGTCCTATATTTGTTAAAACAAATTGAATTGCCATAAATGAACCAAGCCAGGCGAGAGCTTGAGGCAAAATAAGGCTTTTCCCAGCGGCCATTACTGCCGCTTCTACCGCAGTGACAATTGATCCGTCCGGCGTTACTGCATGCGCAGGCATGCTTAATACAAGAAATAGTGACGCAAATGCTAAAAGACGAGCTTTCATAAAATGTGACATCATTTTTTGTCTCGATTTTGCTGCATTTTGAGCAGCAGGCCTGCTTTGTATGCATCTATGTCCATAAACTGTGCCGCCGCAGCCTTTTTTGCATTCTCAGGTGCAATTTGCTCACCATTTTTAGAGCATGCCGACAAAACGAATGAGAAACAGATAATGGTTACTAATGTTGCGATTTTCATGATGATTTTCCAGTTAAGTTAATAAATATTCCAGGTTTTGTATGTTGTTTTTGCATCCGGAATTGCTGTAGATGGTTTTGGTGCCAGCAATCCTGCTTTGTATGCTTCCATGTCCTGACTTTGTGCCTCATGCTGTGAACTCTGCGTCTGCATATAAGTGCTAGCCGCCGCATTCTGCGTAGAAATCAAATCCCCCAACGTCTGCAACTGGATCATCATTTGTGCATTAATCTCAGCC
>JAVHQE010000074.1:0-14263 GCA_036170975.1 Minisyncoccota bacterium
CAAATCTCTCGCTCTTTTGGAGTTTCATTCACCGTAGAAGAACTCAAAGGTAAACGTTACTTTGGTGCAAAAATTATTCCTGGTCGCGGTGCATGGGTAGAAGTAGAGTCTGACCCTGACGGCGCGGTATATGTACGTATCGACAAAAAACGTAAATTCCCTGTTACGGTTCTTTTGCGTGCCCTTGGTATAGAAAACAACGATGCGATCTTAAGTCTCTTTACTCAGGATGAAGTTGCAAAGAAAGCAATCGAAACGACACTTGCAAAGGATGTTGCAAAAACACCCGATGAATCATTCGTAGAAATTCACAAGAAGCTTCGTGATGGAGATCTCGCAACTCCTGAAAACGCTCGCGGTTTTGTGAACTCTATTTTTGCAAAAGAAAAATATGATCTTTCAGAGGTAGGTCGTTTCAAGTTTAATAAACGTTTTGGGAAAGGTCTTGAAAAGACGGACATTGCGCGCCGTACGATTGACGCAACCGATATTGTTACGATTGTATCTCAGATTATGAAGTTGAATGGCAATCCGCATTCGCTTCCTGATGACATCGATCACTTGGGTTCACGGCGTATTCGTTCGGTTGGTGAGATGCTCCAACAGAAAATTCGCGTGGGTATGACACAGATGAAGCGTAACATTCAAGACAGAATGTCGACGATTGATACTGATGCAACTCTACCAGTACAGTTCATCAGCCCTCGCCCACTTCAGGCACGTCTCAAAGAATTTTTCGCAACGAACCAACTCTCGCAGTTCATGTCACAGTACAATGTGCTTTCAGAAATTGAACTCCTTCGTACGTTTTCAGCGTTGGGGCCAGGAGGTCTTACACGTGAGCGGGCAGGTGTTGAAGTTCGTGACGTGCATCCTTCGCACTATGGACGACTCTGTCCTATTCACACCCCTGAAGGCCCAAACATTGGTTTAATCCTCCACCTTTCTTGTTACGCACGTATCAATGACTTCGGTATGATTGAAGCACCGTATGTAAAAGTAAAAGACGGGAAAATCACTAAAGAGATTGTATACATGGATGCCCTTGAAGAAGAGCAATACAACATTGCGCACGCAAGTCTCAAAATGGATGGTGATCAGATTGTGGAAGAAAAAGTTGAAGTACGTCGCACAGGACACCCTGAGCTCGTTGACCGTGCAAATGTGCATTACATGGATATCGCGGCAAATCAAGCCTTCTCTGTTGCAACTTCTATGGTGCCATTTCTTGAGCACAATGCGGCAAACCGTGCACTCATGGGTTCTAACATGCAGAAACAAGCAATTCCTTGTGTTGTTCCTGAGGCGCCTCTTGTCGCAACAGGCATTGAGGAGCAAGCAGCACGTGATACGGGTCGTCTCGTCATTGCCGATGCCGATGGTACGATTATGCACTCAGATGCAAAGAAGATTGTTTTGAAAGATGAGAAAAACAAAGAGTATGAATACAAACTTGTTAATTTTTCTCGAACCAATGGTTTCACTACCTTTCACCAGCGCCCAATCGTGAATGTTGGCGACAAGGTCTCAAAAGGTGCAACGCTTGCAGATACCTCATCTTCAGATAATGGACAGATCGCGCTCGGACAAAATGCACTCGTTGCATTTATGACGTGGAATGGTTCTAACTACGAAGATGCAATTATTCTTTCGGAACGTTTGGTAAAGAACAGCAAGTTCACGTCTATTCACATGGATGAATTTGTCGTAACGGTTCGTGATACAAAACTTGGGCCCGAAGTCACGACTCATGACATTCCTAATGTGGGAGAATTGAAACTCAAAGATCTTGACGAGGAAGGTATTATTCGTATCGGTGCTGAAGTACACCCTGGTGATATTTTGGTAGGAAAGATTACTCCCAAGGGTGAGCAAGAGCTTACGCCTGAGGAACGCCTTCTTCGTTCTATCTTTGGAGAAAAAGCACGTGATGTAAAAGACACTTCACTTCGCATGGAACACGGAAAACGTGGCCGTGTAATTGGCGTGAAAGTATTTTCTCGTGAAAAGGGAGACAATCTTGAAAGTGGGGTAATCAAGCGTATTCATGTTGAAGTTGCACAGGTTCGTAACATTTCTGTCGGTGACAAGCTCGCAGGACGTCATGGAAACAAGGGTGTTATCTCTGTGATCCTTCCTGAGGAGGATATGCCTTATATGGCAGACGGTACTCCTGTTGATGTAATTTTGACCCCTCTTGGTGTGCCATCTCGTATGAATCTTGGACAAATCCTTGAGCTTCATTTGGGTCTCGCTGCACACACCTTGAATTATCAGGCAATCGTACCACCGTTCATGGGGGCAACGGTTGATGAGATCAAGGGTGAGTTGGTGAAAGCAGGTTTCCGTGAAGATGGAAAGATGAAACTTTTCGATGGACGCACGGGTGATACTTATGATCAGGATATTGCCGTAGGATATATGTATATCTTGAAATTGAACCACATGGTTGAGGATAAGATTCACATGCGTTCAATCGGGCCGTACTCCCTTATTACACAGCAACCACTTGGCGGTAAGGCACAAGGTGGAGGACAGCGTTTTGGTGAAATGGAAGTGTGGGCGCTCGAAGGGTATGGTGCTTCACATGTACTTCGCGAAATGCTCACGGTAAAGTCGGATGACATTACGGGACGCTCAGAGGCCTTTGACGCAATCGTAAAAGGAAATGATGTGGTGAATACCAATATCCCAGAATCGTTTAATGTGTTGCTTAATTATCTCCGCGGGCTCTCACTCGATGTAACACTCCTCGATAAGGGAGATATTAAATAAATAAGATAAGAAGCAAAGCGACATTAGATTATTTACCCAGTTAAATGATTTCAAATTAATACCCTAAATTACACAACATGATAAAAAAAGTACAAAGTATTAGCAGTCAATTCTTTTGCTCGATAGAGAATTTGAAATCGCGATTTGAAAAATCGCATTTAACCGGGTCGAGATTTTAATAATCGTTTCACTCATTTAAAATCATGATGAAAACATTACGTGAACAACAGAATTTTGAAGCAATTCTACTCAAGCTTGCATCGCCAGAGCGTATTAAAGAGTGGTCGTACGGTGAGGTAACCAAGCCAGAAACGATCAACTATCGTACCCAGCGCAGTGAGCGCGGAGGCCTCTTTGATGAGCGCATTTTTGGCCCAGAAAAGGATTATGAATGTTACTGTGGAAAATACAAACGTATTCGTTACAAGAATATTATTTGTGAGAAGTGTGGTGTTGAAGTCACTCGTTCTATTGTGCGTCGTGAACGTATGGGACACATTGAACTCGCAACCCCTGTTGCGCACATTTGGTACCTCCGTTCGATTCCTTCACGCATGGGACTTCTCCTTAATCTTCCAATTGTTGATCTTGAGAAAGTTATTTACTTTGCGGGGTACATCATCACGAGCGTAAATACAGCAGAACGTGAGCGTCTCATGAAAGAGCTTGATCAAGAGTATAAGAATAAGTCAAAAAACCTTACCGACGAGAAAGGAAGAGAGAAATTGAAAGAATTACTTTTGACGACCAAGCATGAAATAGAGTCACTTGTTGAAGGAAAAGTTCTTGATGAAATGGCATATCATAAGTACGCATTCAAGTATAGTACTGCCTTTGAAGCAGGTATTGGTGCTGAAGCGATCTATAATATTTTCAAGAAGCTTGATTTGGTAAAATTCCGCGATAAGCTACAAGGAGATCTTGAGAAAGCGGGCGCGGTGGAACGAGTAAAGTTGCACAAGCGTTTGGGTATCGTGAAATCCATGATCAGTTCTGGAGTACGTCCTGAATGGATGTTCCTCACGGTTATTCCGATTATTCCTCCAGCACTTCGTCCGATGGTTGCCCTCGAGGGTGGTCGCCATGCTACGTCAGATTTGAACGATCTCTATCGTCGGGTTATCAATCGTAATAATCGTTTGAAAAAGTTGAAGGAAATTGGCGCGCCTGATGTTATTTTGCGTAATGAAAAACGTATTCTTCAAGAAGCGGTTGATTCACTTATCGACAACTCGATTCGTCGTGTGCAGTCAGTTGCCATGAACCAAGCACAGAAGCGTACCTTGAAATCACTTGCAGATACACTCAAAGGGAAGCAAGGTCTTTTCCGCCAAAATCTCCTTGGAAAACGTGTAGATTATTCCGGACGTTCAGTTATTGTTGTGGGTCCAAAGTTGCACCTCAACCAGTGTGGTTTACCGAAACATATGGCACTCGAACTCTTCCGCCCCTTTATTGTTTCAAAAATTCTCGAGAGGGAACTTGCCTACAATATTCGCGGAGCGAACAAGCTTATTGATGACGGGGCTCCAGAAGTGTGGGCAATCCTCGAAGAAGTAATTAAGGGAAAGTATGTGCTCTTGAACCGTGCACCAACCTTGCATCGTTTGGGTATTCAGGCGTTCAACCCTATCCTTATTGAAGGAAATGCTATTCAGGTACACCCACTTGTTTGTGCTGCGTTCAATGCAGACTTTGATGGAGATCAGATGGCAGTTCATGTACCGCTCTCCCTCACCGCACAAGAAGAAGCGAAAAACTTGATGGCCGCAAATAAAAACTTGCTCGGGCCAGGTAACGGTGACCCTATTGTAAAGCCAAAACTCGATATTCCTCTCGGTTGTTACTCGATGACCAAGATTATTGAGGGTGCAAAAGGAGAAGGGAAAATATTCCCAACACCAAATAGCGCAATTACGGCGCATGATTTTGAGGTCGTTGATTACCGCGCAAAGATTAGTGTAATGGGAACGGAGAACCAAAAGTATTCAGCATTTGAGGGCAAAGTTTTCACTACGACGGTAGGTCGCCTGCTCTTCAACAGTGTTCTGCCTTCAGACTTCGCGTATGTAAACAAGGAAATTACCCAGAAAGAGCTCGAGGCTATTATTGATGAAATCATCAATACGTATGGTATCGATGCGACCCCTACAATCCTCGATAAGGTGAAGGACTTTGGATTCAAATATGTTACGAGTGCTGGTATTACATGGGGAATCGATGAAATTAAAATTCCTGCTGAGAAAAAAGGAATTATTGCAAAAGCAAAAATTGAGGCAGATGAAATTCGTTCTGAATTTAACGATGGGCTTCTTTCTGAGGATGAACGTTATCGCCGTACTATTGAATGTTGGCAGGGTGCGCGTGCAGAGATCGAAAAGTTTATGATGGGAACACTCGACAAAAATGGTTCAGTAGAAGATATGTTGAAGTCAGGTGCCCGCGGATCTATCTCACAGATTCTTCAGATGGGAGGTATGACAGGACTCATTATTAACACCGCAGGTCGTACAATTGATTTCCCTATTATTCCATCGAGTAAGGAAGGGTTATCTCCTGTAGAGTACTTCATTACTACGCATGGTTCACGTAAGGGACTTGCAGATACGGCACTCAACACGGCAAAGGCAGGATACCTCACTCGTCGTATTGTAGATGTTGCACAGGATGCAATCATTACCGAAGAAGATTGTGGAGACAAGGAAGGAAAGATGATTCGCAAGGAAAACCTTGTTGGATTTGATATCCCTCTCGCACGTAATCTCAAAGGACGCGTGCTCGTACAGGACCTCACTCTTGCTGACGGCACGGTTCTTTACAAGAAGGCACACTTGATGACTAAACAAGATGCAAAAGATGCAGAAGCGCGTGGTATTACGGAAGCAATGGTTCGCTCACCACTATCTTGCAAGACCATTCATGGTATTTGTCAAAAATGTTACGGTCTCGATATTGGGCGTAATCACTTGGTAGAAATTGGTGAGTCTGTGGGTATTATTGCAGCACAAGCTATTGGTGAACCAGGTACACAGCTTACGATGCGTACGTTCCATTCCGGAGGTATTGCATCCGCTGGTGGCGATATTACGATGGGTCTCCCTCGTGTTGAAGAAATTTTTGAGCGTCGTACTCCAAAATCTCTCGCAATCATCTCTCATACAAATGGAGTGGTTATGGACGTAGTTCGTGGCGATAAGGACTTGACCATAAAGGTACTTCCTTCTGAAGGAGAAGGTAAAAAGAAGGGAGAGGCAATTGAATACGAAACATCTGCGAAACGCTCACCTTTTGTTAAGGTTGGTGACGCTGTTACGAAAGGACAGTTCCTTTCAAACGGTTCCGCGGATATTGCAGAGGTATTCCAGTATGGTGGCAAGGACGCGGCAGAGAACTATATCATCACTGAAGTTCTGAAGATTTATGAACTCCAAGGAGCATCGATTTCGCGTAAACATATCGAAGTGATTATTCGTCAGATGTTCTCTCGTCGCAAGATTAAAGATGCTGGTGATACGAAGTTTAACCAAGGAGATATTGTTGAGCAAGGTCAGTTTACTCTCGAGAATACGCGTGTTGAGGAAGAAGGTGGTGAAAAAGCAAAGGCTGATCGAGCAGTGCTCGGTATTTCCGAAGTTGCCCTCACTACGAAGAGCTGGCTTTCAGCAGCATCGTTTGAGAACACAACACGCGTACTCATCAACACTTCAATTCGAGGTGGTGTGGATACGCTCCGCGGTCTCAAAGAGAATGTTATCATTGGACATCTTATTCCCGCTGGTACTGGTTTTGGAGTAAAGCGTGGGAGAGCAGAGCTCCCGGGGGAGAACGAGGAGGAGAAGTAATTTCAAATTTTTAATTTCAAAATAAATCTTAAATTTCTAATTTTAGAATTAAAGAATTATTTAAAAATTTGGAATTTATAATTAGACATTTTGTTTTTGTAGTATTCTAAATTACAACCCATGTCTTCAGTCATCGAAGAAATAAAATCACGTCTCAATATTGTTGATATTGCGGGAGGGTACCTCAAACTTGAAAAAGCAGGAGGGAACTTTAGAGCGTGTTGTCCGTTTCATAATGAGCGGACACCATCGTTCTTTATTTCACCTGCCCGTCAAACATATCATTGTTTTGGGTGTAATCGAGGAGGAGACGTTATTTCGTTTGTTGAAGAAATTGAAGGTCTTGATTTTCAGGGAGCCCTCAAAGTGCTTGCTGATCGAGCAGGGGTAACGTTGACGCGTGAAAAAGCAGGGGCGCGGGACGAGCGAGAAGCGGTGTATCATGCTCTTGATCTTGCCACAAAATTTTACGAAGCAGTTTTACCACGGTTCCCGGAAGTAATAAACTATCTTAAAAAACGGGGTGTAAGCGATGAAATGGTGCGTCATTTTCGTGTCGGATTTGCTCCTGACGAATGGCGATCCCTCGGAGATTTCCTTGCAAAGAAGGGGATACCAGAGAGTGTGATGGAGCGTGCAGGCCTCATTGTCCGCTCACCAAAAGGATTTTATGATCGTTTCCGAGGGAGGGTAATGTTTCCCATCACCGACAGCTCGGGGAGGGTCATTGCGTTTTCAGGACGCATCTTAAAAGAAGAAGCGGGGAAAACATTGGGTGCTTCTGCTTCGGCAAAATATGTAAATAGTCCTGAGACGGAAGTATTCCATAAGTCGCGCGCACTCTTTGGTTTTTCTCAAGCAAAGGATGCAATCCGTCATACTGATGCCTGCGTTCTCGTAGAAGGACAAATGGATTTGATCCTCTCTCATCAGGCGGAGGTAACCAATACGGTTGCTTCATCGGGGACAGCACTCACAGGGGAACACCTTGAAATGATCAAGCGGTTTACGAAAAACCTTATTCTTGCCCTTGATGCAGATAAGGCAGGACTCTCTGCTACTCATCGTGCCGTAGAGCTTGCCCTTGACCAGGAAATGGGTGTGAGGATTGCCTCTCTCCCACAAGGTCTTGACCCCGCAGATATGGTTCTCAAGGATCCCGCTTTGTGGAAGGAGGCAATTGCAAATTCAAAACATGTTATTGATTTCTATCTCGAACTTTTACCAGAGCTGTACACTGATAAAAATATTCTTCGGGAAAAAATTTCTGAAATAGTCATACCCTTTATCCCTCACTTAAAAGGAGCTCTTGATCAGGCTCACTTTGTGGGCAAGATTGCAGAGCTTATGAAAATAAAAGAAGACCCTGTATGGGACGAGGTGAAAAAGCGAGCTCGTATGGTGGGTGTCCTCCGTGAGACTGAAAAACTTGAACACAAAACAATTCCCCTTGCACGAATTACGCGCCTCGCACGTGTGCTCGAAGGAGCACTTCTCTGGCAAGAAAGAGCAAAGGAACCACATATTGCTGATATTTCATCGTATCGTGCTCAGTTTGCAGAACTTCTTGAGGGTTCGCCCCCTCAGGAGGAAATCCTTAATAAAGATGAACTCATCTTTGAGGCAGAAGTGCGGTTCCAAGGAAGTGATCGATTCGAAGATGAGCTAAAAGAGATTTTGCAAAGTTTTGCAGAAGAACTACTTCGCGAAAAGTTTACTAAGAAAATGGAAGAACTTAAATATGCGGAAAAGGAGGGAAACGTGCAACGTGCAGAAGAGATACTGATAGCATGCCAAGGCATTTCAAAAGAACTACACACGCTAACAAAAAATATTTTAAGTTAAATTAAGAAGCGTAGCGACTATAATTTCCTTACCCAGTTAAATGATTTCAAATTTGTACAATAATCTAGATTCTGTATTAGTATCTGATTATTCTCCTCAATTTCACAATTCTACTAAAGAGGGAATTTGAAATCAAAATTTGAGGATGCAGTCAAATTTTATTTAACCGGGTGATGATTTTTATAATCGCTTCACTCATTAAAAATCAATCATGCCGAAGAAAACAATTACAAAGAAAGTCACAAAAACAACAAAACCATTGGCACGGAGTGCAGTAAAGAAAGTACTTAAAAAATCTCCCGTAAAGGTTATCAAAAAAACAACAAAACCTCTTCTTAAAAAAGTAGTGGTGAAGAAAACTGTTGCAAAAAAACAGGGAACAAAGAAGGCCCTTCCTTCAAAAAAAGTTGTTACCAAAAAGAAAGTGGTAGTAGCAGGTAAAGCTGTTTCCAAAAAACCAAAGAGAAAGCCAGCAGGAACCGTTGGGTGGGAAGAAAAAGCAACGCACCTTATTTTAAAAGGACGTGGGCGGGGTTTTATTACGTATAATGAAATCCTCAAAGAATTTCCTTTGATTGAACAGAATGTTCTCTTCCTTGATACTCTTTATGAAAAGTTGGGTGATGCTGGTGTCGACATTTTGGAAAGTGGCGGACTTCTTGAACTTGAACCAGAAGAGATTTTGGTGAGCAAAAAATACACCTATAAAAGTGGCGATTCTTCGTACGATTCTATTCAGATGTACTTGAAAGAGATTGGACAATATCCACTTCTCTCTGCTTCAGAAGAGCGCGAGCTTGCACAACGTATTCAACAAGGAGACGAAGAAGGAAAAAACCTTTTAGCGCGTGCAAACCTCCGTCTTGTGGTTTCTATTGCAAAAAAATATGTAGGACGTAGTGCCGATCTTACTCTTCTCGATCTCATTCAAGAAGGGAATTTGGGCCTCTTCAAGGCCGTAGAAAAGTTTGAATGGGAAAAAGGGTATAAGTTTTCAACCTATGCAACATGGTGGATTCGGCAGGCTATTACCCGTGCTCTTGCGGATCAGTCCCGTACTATTCGTATTCCTGTGCACATGGTAGAGACGATTTCAAAGTACAAGCAGGTCGTACGACGTTTGAGTCAAGATCTCGGCCGTGAACCACTCCCTGAGGAAGTTGCAACCGAAATGGGACTTGATGTTGAAAAAATTTATAACATTAAAAACATTGACCAAGATACGGTATCTCTCGAAAAGCCAATCGGCGATGATGATGACAAGTCCACGCTTGGCGAGTTTATTGCTGATGACAAGATTCTTTCTCCTGACATGGAGTCCGCACAGCGTATTCTCTCTGACCAAGTTAAAGAGATTCTCGATGACCTCTCTGAAAAAGAGCGCAAGATTCTTGAAATGCGTCATGGTCTTGTTGACGGTATCGTTCACACTCTTGAGGAAGTAGGACGTGAGTTTGCGGTAACTCGTGAACGCATTCGGCAAATTGAAGCGAAAGCAATTGAAAAGATCCGTGCACATGACAAGGTGGATAAATTGCGGAATTACTAGAAGAATTCAAAGAAAAAAGGCGGACACGTGAGTGTCCGCCTTTTGGTTATGTGCCGTAATTTATCGGCACGGGTTGAAAATGTTTTTCTCGCGGATGCTGGTACATGAGGCCATTTTTCATACAAACATCACCACATTTGATCAAGTTTTCCAATAAAATTTTTTCTGGTGGACTTCCTGTACTTTTTTGCCATTTTCCCGTGAGTGATACATTCTAGCATCATCGGCGAGTCTTCTGTCTTCATATTCTGCCCTCTATGTAATTACGGGGGAAAATTGTATCCTTAAAAACATTCATTGTCAATACTCCCAAATTGTGCTACTATCACCACTATGAATGAAGGAGGAAAAACTCAAGAAGAGGGAGGAATCTCAGAGGCGCTTGTGCGCCATATTTCATTGGTAAAAAATGAACCAGCGTGGATGCTTGAAAAACGTCTTGAGGCTTTTGCCTTGTATGAAAAAGCGCCGATGCCTAAATACGGTCCGAGTCTTGCCGGACTTGATCTGGAAAATATGGTGTATTATGTTGATCCTAGCGTTTCTGAAAAAGATAATTGGAGTGAACTTCCTCAAGAAATTACCGATACATTCGAGAAGCTTGGTATACCAAAAGCAGAACACGAGTACTTGGGAGGGGTGGGCGCGCAGTATGATTCGGGGATGGTGTATCATCGTCTCAAAGAAAGTTTAACTGCGAAAGGGGTGATTTTTGAAAATATGGATGTTGCTTTACAAAAATATCCTGATCTTGTTAAGAAATATTTTATGACTGATTGTGTACCGATTACTGATCACAAATTTGTGATGCTCCATGGCGCGGTATGGAGTGGCGGTACGTTTATTTACGTTCCTAAAGGAGTCAAGGTTGACCAGCCTTTGCAGGCGTATTTTCGTATGAATCGTGAACGAAGTGGACAATTTGAGCATACGCTTATTATTGCTGATGAGGGTTCAGAGATTACCTATATTGAGGGTTGTTCTGCGCCTCGCTATCAGGCATCATCGCTTCACGCAGGATGTGTAGAGATTTTTGTGCACAATGAAGCCAAAGCAAAATATGTGAGCATTGAAAACTGGTCACTGAATACTTATAATTTGAATACCAAGCGTGCTTTGGTGTATCGCGATGCAGAGATTAAATGGGTGAATGGAAACATGGGGTCAGGAGTCACCATGCTCTATCCTTCGTCGGTTCTCCTTGGAGAGGGCGCTCGTGCGGACAACCTCGGTCTCGTGATTGCGGGAAAAGGACAGATACAAGACACGGGAGCAAAGGTTATCCATCTCGCTCCGCATACCACTTCTACTATTTTCTCAAAATCAATTTCAAAAGATGGGGGGACAGCAAACTACCGCGGACTTATTAAAACTTCAAAGCGTGCCCATGGCACTACGTCATCATTGGTCTGTGATGCACTCCTTCTTGATGATGAGTCCCATGCGAATGCATTTCCTGCCGTAGAGAATGCGAATAACGATGTGGAGATTTCTCATGAGGCGCGTATTGGGCGTGTAGGTGATGATGAAATCTTTTATTTAAAAACGCGGGGGTTCAGCGAGACAGCAGCAGTGCGCTTAGCAGTAAATGGTTTTGCAAACCCGATTATCAAAGAGCTTCCGCTTGAGTATGCGGTAGAATTGAACAAGTTGATCGCGCTCGAGATGGGGAAAGGTAGTTACTAATCCCTTGTTTAAAGATAATACGTATGCAATTCAATCCACAAATAATTAAGCAAGATTTCCCCCTTTTTAATAATGTACCAGATTTAGTGTATCTAGATAGTGCAACAACTTCACAGACCCCGCAGGTAGTACTTGATGCTATGAATGGTTACTACACAACATTCCGTGCAAATGTGCACCGCGGGTTATACAAAGAAAGTGAAACGGCAAGTGAAGCATACGAGGGCGCGCGTATAAAAGTGGCACGGTTTATTGGCGCAAAAAATCCGCAAGAAATTATTTTTACAGGAGGAGCGACTGCATCATCGAACATGCTCATTGCCATGCTCAATCATTCTGGTAGATTAAATGGGGGAGACGAAATGGTGACAACGATTATGGAACACCACGCAAGCCTCATTCCTCTTCAAGAAGTCGCAGAACGCCACGGACTGGTCTTAAAACATATTCCCCTTAAGGAAAATAGTGTGACCCTTGATTACGAAGAAGCTGAGAGGCTCATTACTTCGCGAGTAAAACTCGTGAGTGTGATACTTGCATCAAATGTAACCGGAACAATTAATGATGTTGCGCGTATCGCCGAGATGGCACATAGCGTTGGCGCCCTTGTAGTCTGTGATGCTACCGCAGTAGCGGGACACCTGCCTCTTGATGTCGAGAAGCTCGGAGTGGATTTCCTCTATTTTTCAGGACACAAAATGTGTGGGCCTACAGGGGTAGGAGTATTGTGGGGTAAAAAAGAAATTATAGAAACACTTGAGCCGGGGATATACGGCGGGGGTATTGTAGACGAAGTAACACCTGAAAAGGCAACATGGCGGGGAATACCGGAGCGTTTTGAGGCAGGAACACCCAACATTGCAGGAGTAATTGGGCTTGGTGGTGCAGTTGATTATTTAGAAAAAGTGGGACTTTCGGCAATTAGAGAACATTCAAAATGGTTAGTACAAGAAGCGATTTTGCAACTTTCAAAAATTACAGGTGTGACGGTATATGCAATGACGGCTGAGCAAAATGTTGGCACGGTTTCATTCACCGTGGAGGGTATCCATCCCCATGATATCGCAGAAATTTTGGGACGTGAACATGTTGCCGTGCGCGTTGGGCATCATTGCGCCATGCCTTTTGTTACCGCACTAGGGGTCAATGCGACTACGCGTGCAAGTTTCTATCTATACAATACAAAAGAAGACGTTGAAGCGTTGGCGCGAGGCATTAAAAAAGCGAAAGAGGTCTTTGGGAAATAGAAAAAGGGATTGCTTGCGCAATCCCTTGGATGAATTATTTATGCCGAAACACGGTCGTGCGTCGGCAAGGCCTTTGACGCATTCTTCGGGTGATGCGTGGGTCTTTTGAGAAGCGGACCCTTTTTCTTTTTTTTACAACAACCATAGTCGTTGCAAAAATTTCTATTAAAAATCGGAACATTTTACCCTCCCTGAACATGAATTGACTGTGTCGAATACTACACTTAATTGTAGTACTTGTCAATCTCTTTAAAACACGCTATAATCAAAAAACTCTAGTCGCATGGAAGAGCTCTACAAAGAAAATATCCTTGACCACAATGCACATCCGCACAATAAGCGGGTGATTGGAATGGGGCATACTGAAGCAAAGGCACGCAATGTTTCGTGTGGGGACAGTGCCGTTCTTCAAATCGTTTTTGACGAACAAGGGTATGCGATTGACGTGGCGTTTCAGGGGGACGGTTGTGCTATTTCTCAGGCAGGTATTTCAATGCTCACGGACAAACTGAAAGGTATGCACCATGACGAAATTAAACTTTTGGCACCAGGGGATATTTATACAATGCTTGGTATTGCTATTAGTCCTTCGCGGGTGAACTGCGCACTTTTGGGATATGAAGCATTGCAAACTATATTAAAAACGGCATGAGCACCCTTACCATTAAAAATTTAAAAGTTTCCCATAAAGATGCGCAAGAAATCGTGCATGGTGTTTCCTTGGAAATAAAATCAGGTGAAGTGCATATTATTATGGGGCCCAATGGATCGGGGAAGTCGACATTCTTGAATGCGCTTTTAGGGCACCCTGCGTACAAAATCTCTGGAGGAGAGATTCTTTTTGATGGTGAAGATATCACACATGAGCCCACAGAAACAAAAGCACAGCGTGGACTTTTTCTCTCAATGCAATATCCTCCAGAGATTGCAGGGGTTACCATGCTTTCTTTTTTGCGTGAAGCATTCGTCTCGTTAGGAAAGGGAGAAGTTTCTGTTCTTGATTTTTACAATGCTCTTGAGGAAAAGTTAAAAAGAATTAACATCAGCCCTGCAATGCTGAAACGTTTTGTGAATGTGGGGTTTTCTGGAGGTGAGAAAAAACAGGCAGAGATTGTACAGCTTGTCGCACTTGCTCCTCGCTTTGCATTTCTTGATGAAATTGATTCAGGAGTTGATATTGACTCTCTCGAGAAAGTATTTGCGGGTATTGAAATGTTGCGTAAAGAAGAGGGGACAGGATTTGTTATTGTTACGCACCATGGGGCAATTCTTGAGCGTATCAGTCCTGATGTTGTACATGTAATGAAAGAGGGCGAGAT
>JAVHQE010000075.1:0-3081 GCA_036170975.1 Minisyncoccota bacterium
TCCGATTAAGGTCGGATCGTGGATACTCTGGGGCCAATCCCCCAAATTACAAGGAATTACTGTAATGATAGTCTAGCTGATAGCTTTTGCGGTTGAAAGGGTCCTTAGACCTATGCCGGCTTAGGCCCAGCCTCATACCAGCTATTTCCCGGAAATTGTTATCCCTGAAAAAGAAATCCAGGGATTCAAGGCGTTACCCAAATTCACACGTTCTTTCGAGATCCCGTTTATATTCATAAACATCTGCGGGATGTTGCCAGCTATCATTGTTTCTGCAACGGGAAACTTCAATTCCCCATTCTCAATATAAAAACTGTTTTTAACGACTCCGGAAAAATCACCATTCAGACTGGGTTTACCCCCCGAAAATCTAGTGACCAGCAGCCCTCTTGTTATCGATTTAATAAGCGCCTTATAGTCCGTATTTCCCGGCGCAATGGAATAGCAGCCACCTGCATTTGGGACAAGAGGCAACCCTGTTTTGCGTGAGCCATATTGGCTGAGAATGAAGGTTTTAAGTACGCCGTTCTCTATGATTGGCAGATTTCCGGTTTTGCGACCATCAGGAGTTATAAAATATCCTGCCGCCATTTCCGGAGAAAGAGGCTCAGAACTGAGCGCAAATCCTGCACTAGCTATTTGCTTCCCCACGCTATCTTTGTACAAACTAGTGCCGGATATCAGCATATTATCGCGCAGCGCGCTATCGGTCATAAAACTCAAGAAATCGCCAAGGCACTCGGGGGCGACTATAATATCGCCGACAAATTTGCCGTTGACAGGCTGCGTATTTATGGACTCGGTGGACTGACTTAGCAAAGTTTCCAGCATTCCCCATTTGACCAGCGGACGGTCAAGATTTTTGGCGCGCACTGTGGTAAAATACCCCAGTGAATTCTTTCCACCTTCCCGAGATGAGAAAATAGCGTTGAATTCATAAAATCCTACACGGCTGGAAAAACTCGCGCCGTTCGAATTCACAAATATTTTTTTCTCCAGCAAAAAATCCAATCTTGTCATCCGGCGAAGCGTAAGAGAAGGATATTTCTCACAATCCAGCAAAAACTCCTCAAATCTCTTATACAGCAATTCCATGTCCGGTGCTGGAATACTGTTATCGAAACTCTCAGGGGCCTGAAATGGCGCAATATCATATGCGGTGTCCTGGGGCGATTTCAGCGTATTTTTCACGGTTTGCCGCGCTGCGATTTCCAGCCCGTCCGCCTCAAGGCTATTAAGAGAAAACGAAGCGTATTTTTCAGCTGCTATCGCAGCCAAATCAAGTTTCAGGTCCACGGAATCGCGAAGCAGGAATATCCGCCTGTTCTCAATAGCCAATCCTGTTTTTTCTGTTTCCGTCAATGTGACCTGCGCTTTCTGTGCGCCTTCTTTTTTAAGATGACTAAGACATCCTTTGACAATATCATGTCCGGACATTTTATCTCCCACCAACATGAATTCTGCACTTTATCGCAGGTCCGCCTACCGCGGCAAATATTGGCTGCACTTTCCCGCACATTCCGCCGTGACGCCACCGTAGCGAGTCCGACACCATATCCACACTTTTAAGAACATCATACGCCAGGCCGGAAACCGAAGTGTCTTTGATGGCACGGCCAAGCTTTCCATTTTTTATTTCATATCCCATTTGGACAGCGAACATGAACTCACTGGTAAGATCCGCCTGCCCGTTACCGTTTTCCATGAGAAAATATCCGTCTTTTATGGAAGCTATCATCTCCTCAAGCTTATCCTTACCGGGAAGAATAGCCGTGTTACGCATCCTTATAAGCGGCTCATCGGCAAAAGTGCCTGCTCTGGCGTTTCCCGTAGGCTTCGCACCGAAATGAAGAGAGGATTGTTTATCATGCATATAAGTTTTCAAAATCCCGTTTTCAATTATCACAGCGTCCTCTGCCTTAGTCCCCTCATCATCCACATAAATGGGGACAGGACATCTCTCACCGAAAGCGGTGTTAGCGAAATCCACTAGAGTTATCAACCGGCTGGCAGCCTGGCAATCAAGCAGTCCCGACGCAACAGACCCACCCATTACAAGGTCTGCCTCTGTAGTATGACCTATTGCTTCATGGGCGAGAATACCAGTTAAGCTGCTCGCAAGCACGCAATCTTTAAGTCCCGAGTCTGTAAAAATCCCTTCGCTTTTTCTCGCCAAATGCTCCACCGTTTCGTCAACCATCGCACAATATGCCGAAGCGGATGAGTAGACATCGCCTGAGTGCCCACTCCCCCCAGACATCCTGTAGATATCAGCACCGGCTCCTTCTTTTTCATAGGTCAGAAAAAGAATCATCCTGTGGATTGGAATATGTGAATAGTAGTCTGAGCCATCGGAAGTGATCAGGTGTTTCTCTACGTCATGTTCCGTGAACCAAAAACGTCTGCTTTTCACGTTCTTATATTTTGACACTATATATGCGTCGATCTCGCGCATAAACTGCACGATGTCATTTTCAGACTCGCCTCGCCGCTCGCCGAAGAGGTCATTCTTCCCGCAAGCTCTCTCGACAGGCAACTGCGGAAAACTTTTTTTCACATGAGAGGAAAGAAAAACAGCGCCCTTAGTGGCCTTTTTAAGCGCTTCTTTTACACTGGGGCTATCCATACCTGGAAGTGAGGCGAAGCCCCAGTACCCATTTCGATAAACACGCGCTGAAACCCCTGCTAAAGTCGCTTTATCATTTGTTGTTAAATTGCCATTTAAAAGGACGATATTGGTACTTATGTTTACCTGCTGCCTCAACTCCGTATATCCGTCAAAATATTTGAAGTACTTATTTAAATCTTTTTCATTCATATATATCCCTGCCGTGTAAATTGTAGCGCTTTTGGGGTCTTCTCTAAATATTATTCCGGATTATAGCAGGCTTAATCTTCTTCACAAATGTGGCTCCATAAAATATATTAATTCCCCCGTAGGGACTGGATCGGGTTTACGGCGGCGGCTTTCAGGGCGGGCCAGAGGCCGAAGAGGAGGCCGCTAAGGCCCATCAGGGCGAAGCTGTAGAGGACTGAAGCTGGGTTAAAGACCGGCTCTATCTTCATAAGCGCGGCAAGATT
>JAVHQE010000076.1:0-3054 GCA_036170975.1 Minisyncoccota bacterium
TATTTTCCACATGGTCTTTCCTTTCAAAAAAGATTTTAACCTGATTACATAGTAGGCTACTTTTCCATTATTTGCAAATGAAAGAAACCTAACTAATGTCAACCTTTTTACCCTTCTAAAATTTTTCGCAAGGACAGTAATGCTCGCCGATACTGACTCTTTACGGTATTCAATGGCTTACCTAAAATAACCCCAATCTCCGCAAACGTAAGCCCGCTCTCGTGATAAAGAATGACAATTTCTCGAGACGAAGCAGAAAGTTGAGCAAGTGCAGATTCTAAAAGTTTCCCTTGTTCTGCGCGCGCAAAAATCTCGGAAGGAAGCGGGGCTGGATCAGGAATCATTTCTGCAAACCCTTGTCCATCTGTCTCATCGCCAAGTTCTGAAAATATAAAATCTTTTCGCTTGCGAAGTAGGTCAAGTGCGGTATTGTGCGCAATACTCAAAAGCCATGTGCGAAAACTTTGCTGAGGATTATACTTTTTTAAATTACGCCAAAGTTTTACAAAAGTTTCTTGGGTAATGTCTTCTGCTGACATAGAGTCCTGCGCGAGACGAAGCGCATACCGATAGATGAGCGTCATATTTTGCTCAATAAGTTCCGTCAAAGCTCGCTTGTCCCCCGCAAGATATTCTGCAACTAATTGTTGGTCATTGTTTTCCATAAAAATTTACAAAAAGAGAAATAACGACAAGTGGTCCTGTTCCACCAGGCGTGGGAGTAACAAACCCCGCAATCTTCTCCATTGAAACAACATCGACATCCCCTGAGACCTTCCCGTCGCACACACCATATCCATAATCCACAACAACTACTCCCTCTTTCAAATACTCTCCGCGAATAAGTCCCACCTGTCCAGTACCTGAAACAATGAGGTCTGCTTCTTTGAGTGCCGATGGAGTGAAATTATCTTTGTCGAGAACGACGACATCGCAATTTTTATTTTTGAGCCATGTTGTGATTGGCTGACCAATAAGAAAACCGTGCCCAACCACGACAACCTTTCTCTGAGTAAGGTCAAGATTAATTTCTTTCAAAATATACGCGAGGGAGAGAACTGCAGGAGGGAGCATTTCTTCATTCCCTTCTCGAAGCGCATCAATGTCTTTTCGCAGAGCAATCTGGTTGATAACTTCATGAGCATTATATTTTTGAGGAAGTGGTAGCTGTACAATCACCCCATGAACACTTGTATCGTGTGAAATCTCAGAGACGATATGTTCCAATTCTTCTTGTTTGAGGGAGTCGGAGAGTACGCGCAACTCAAACGAGACACCAAGCTCCTGTGCAACCCGTTCTTTTTGCCGTAAGAAAGAACGTGAAGCAGAGTTTTCACCCACAAGAATCGCAACCAACTTCCCTATCGGTACGGGGAGTTTTTTTAAATCACTCAAAATACCCTGTGCAATTTTTTTTCCGTCGATAATTACCATTACTTACAGTATACCCGATAGGTACTTTTTTCGCTTGGTCTCAGGGAAACGCTCAATTGCATATCGAAGCATCGTACGGGGCATCATGCGATAGTGATTTTCCTCTTGCAGAAAATGCTCGAGGGTTGCTACGTCGCACTTTCCCACCTCACGGAGCATCCAGCCGGTTGCTTTATGAATAAGATCCTCATGGTCGTTCAACAATAGTTTTGCAAGGGTAAGAGTTGGCATGAAATCACCTTGACGTATGAAATAGAGAGTAGAAACAATAGCAATTCGTCGCTCCCAAAGATTTTTTGAAGTAGCGAGGCGGTTGAGGAACGGGGCGCGCATCTTTTTGGGTGCACCAAAAAGATGCGCGCCCACGATATGCGGTGCTGATACGTCTACCAAATCCCAATTATTTACGCGCGACAAATGCTCTTGGTAAAAAGTAAATATTTTCTCGTGCGCATCTTTGTCTCCCTGTTGATACTGACCAACAAGGATAAGTAGCGCCACGAGTCGCTCTTCGTGGAATCGAGAGTTCAGAAGTTTTTCGAGATCTCCAAAAGAAAGTGAGCGGTACTTTTTCACAACAACACGAGACTGTGGCACCCTAACCCCCAAGAAAATATCTCCTTCTCCGTACTGCCCCTTCCCTGTCTTAAAAAACCGAGCAAGGGTTTCTCTTTGTTCTTTGCGCTCAACAAGACGTAAATCATTTTTGATTTCTTCCAGTAATTTCATATTATACCTTCTGCAAAAAATTAACTTTGAAAATCAATCTCAAAAGGATACATCCCCATTGCACACATTCCTTGCAATACCCCTTGTTTCGAAACTCCAATATCAATATCGGTCGTCCCCGATGAGGGGAGGTTTTTGCTGATTTGCAAGCTTGGGATACGTACGGCCGAGGAACAGTCAAAACTACCACTCGTTACAAATCGTAGTACTGTTGATATCTCCGCTTTTGCGATACTTCGCTGTGGTTGATACCCTCCTCGTGCCCGTATCTCTATAATTTGCTTTCCATTAACTATAGTCGTGTTGTTCTCTACTGAAGCACGTTGTTTCGCAGAGGAACCCCCATGGGTAACAAAAAAAGCGAAGACAATAAGAATACTCGCGATCAAAATTGAAAAAAATAAAGGTTTCATAAATTCAATTATACTAAAAATTAAACACCGGAGGAATAATACCTACAACTACAAAACTATTCACCACATTGAGAAGTGCGAACATAATAACCACGAGCCCTGCCGTTTTAAAGAAGATTCCTGCCTTGCGACTATTATGAATACTCAGAGAACTGAAGCTAATAAGGGTAAGCACAGGTAATGTCCCTAGAGCAAAGGCAAGCATAGTAAGCCCTCCCTTCATAAAGCTTCCCGTCGTGAGTGTATACATTTGCATCGACTGAGTAAAACCACAAGGGAGAAAGAAAGTCGCAATACCTACCAAAAATGGGGTCAGGGTGTGATTGATTTTTGACACTCCATGGGCACGCTTTGCAATAAACTTTGGCATTCCTATCTGGAACTTTTTTGTAACATGGAAAATATCAAGAAGATTGATACCGAGAATAAGCATGACCACCCCAACCACAAAACTGAGCATAAACGTAGTTACCGTATT
>JAVHQE010000077.1:0-2450 GCA_036170975.1 Minisyncoccota bacterium
GATATGGAGCGGTAGCGGAATGAGGGGACAGCTCTGCTGCGGGGAGGTTCATTTGACTATTTGTACGCTATTTGATATGATGCTCCTCATGTTAAACATTAGATTACAACGTGTGGGGCGCAAGAATGACCCATCATTCCGTGTTATCGTCGCGGATTCAAAATTAAAACCAAAGACAGGGAATGTGGTGGAGAACCTCGGTTCTTATAATGCACGTCATGGCAAGCCTGTTATCAATACTGAACGTGCGAAGTACTGGCTTTCAGTAGGAGCAAAAGCATCGGGTACCGTACATAATCTTCTCGTAGACTTGAAGGCAGTAACGGGTAAGAAAGTAAATGTACTCGGAAAGAAAACTCCTATTGTAAAAGAAGCACCTGTTGTTGCAGAAGCACCAAAGGTAGCAGAAGTAGTAGCACCTGTTGCAGAAGTTGCAACTGAAGTAGTTCCTGAAGCACCTGTTGTTGAAGAAAAACCAGCGGTTGAAGTAGTTGCATAAATTTATCTTAAAAAATATCCGTGCCTCTGCGCGGGTATTTTTTTGTTTTTAAAAATGTAGTAGAATACAAACTAGCAGCTTAGAGTGAGCAGGCTCTTCAATGCTTGCATTTAGCAATTAATTCCCGAAATACAAATATGTCCCACCAAGAAGCAGATGTAGCATTCCTTGAATATGTAGTAAAAGCACTCGTCGATCACCCGAGTGATGTAAAAGTAAATCGTGTTGTTGATGAAATGGGCGTCCTCATAACCCTTGATGTAAATCCAGGCGATATGGGGAAAATTATTGGGCGTGATGGCAATACGGCGAAAGCGATTCGTACCCTCCTTCGTGTTGTGGGGATGAAGAATAATGCGCGCGTAAATCTGAAAATCAATGAACCAGACGGAGGTAAAAAGCCTGTTGTTCTAAAGTCGGTAGATGAGGTTGTTGAGGCGCTTGGTGCATAGCTCACGAGGTCCCAGCTATTTTCCCCCATGATTCGTTTCCATATCGTTACTATTTTCCCTGAAGCAGTCCGTCCCTACATGGATGCGTCTATTCTTGGTCGTGCACAAGAGAGTAAACATATTGCCGTTTTTTATTATAATCCCCGTGAACTTGCGGGCAACAAATGGGGCAAGGTAGATGACCGCCCTTATGCAGGTGGCCCCGGCATGGTGATGACGGCGGAGCCACTTTTGCGAACGCTTGAGAAAATCACAAAGAGTATTGCGCGCCGAAAAGGTTCAAAAATAAAAGTCGTTCACTTTGCGCCAAGTGGAAAACAATTTACCAATGTATACGCAAAAAATCTTGTCGCTAAATATACTGATATTATTTTAATTGCAGGGCGTTATGAAGGTATTGATGCGCGCGTGAATAAAATTTTTAAAGGAGATGTAATGTCGGTGGGACCGTTCGTGCTTACGGGTGGGGAAGTACCCGCAATGATTGTCGTGGATGCTTGTGCGCGCCAGATAGAGGGGGTTCTCGGTAAGATTGAATCTCTCGAAGAAGAGCGTACGGCATCGCCAGAAATGTACACCCGTCCTGAAGTCCTTGAATGGAAAGGCAAAAAATATCGCGTTCCCAAAGTCCTCCTCGGAGGAGATCACAAAAAGATTGAGGAGTGGAGAAAGGGGAAGGTGAAATAGGTGTTTGACAAAAAGATACCATTATATATACTTTGGTATATGAATACAACGATACTATTAAAAACAGATAAGGAGCTTAAAAACGAGGCTTCTAGGGTTGCCAAGGAACTTGGTGTTCCTTTGACTACGGTTATGAATGCCTATCTTCGCCAGTTTGTGAGAGACCGCAGGATAAGTCTTTCTGTGGACCCAACTCCTAATATAGCAAAACTTGCACTCTGGGAATCAATTAGCAAAGAAGCTCACAAGGAGATGAAGACTGCAAAGCGTTACACAAATGCAGATGATTTGATTGCTGATTTGAAATTACTATGATTGTTGTTCGCACAAAGTATTTTTCTAAGGTAGTGATTAAGTTACCTGTTCAGGTCAAGCGAGCACTCGCTGAGAGATTACAGCTTTTTATGAATGACCCGTTTTCTCCTCTTCTCAACAACCACGCCCTGCAAGGAGACAAGCAACCTTGTAGAAGTATTAACATCACAGGAGATTATCGTCTTGTCTACGAACAATACGACGAGGAAACTGTGCTTCTGATTGATATAGATACGCATAGTAATTTGTATTAAAAAATGCCTGGTGATCCATTCCCCGTAAAGGGGTCAGGTACCTTTGATTTAGTTTCTGTATCCCGTATAATATAACCATGCCACGATTACCACGTGTTGATGTTGGAGGAGAAATTTATCATGTTATCAATCGTGCGAATGCTCGATTGCCTATCTTTTTTAAAGAAGATGACTATAAACTTTTCGAGCCCGTAAAGGGGTCAGGTACCTTTGATTTAGTTTCTGTATCCCGTATAATATAAC
>JAVHQE010000077.1:2550-3038 GCA_036170975.1 Minisyncoccota bacterium
ATGTTGGAGGAGAAATTTATCATGTTATCAATCGTGCGAATGCTCGATTGCCTATATTTTTTAAAGAAGATGACTATAAGCTTTTCGAATCAATTCTTGAGGAAGCACAGACTAAATTTAGAGTGGGAATTCTCGCATATTGTTTAATGCCGAATCATTTTCATTTGGTTCTGCATCCACATCATGATGGTGATTTGCAGAAGTTTATGCAGTGGCTAACCCTCACACATACGCAACGTTGGCATACCGTTAATAGAACAATAGGAACTGGACACCTGTATCAAGGACGGTACAAGTCATTTCTAATTCAAGGTGATAAGCATCTCCTGATTGTTCTTCGTTATGTGGAGAGAAATCCTCTCCGCGCCAAGTTGGTGAAAAAAATAGAAAATTGGAATTTTTCGAGTCTATCGAGAAGACTATCAGGCAGTCTTTCAAGTAAGAAATTGCTTGAGAGGTGGCCGATTGAAATGCCTAAGGACTATTTG